>DATCAO010000478.1:0-3508 GCA_036512575.1 Puia sp. | reverse complement strand
AGTGGTGATCCTTTTTTTCCTTGCCATCCTTTGTTATGTCGGAACCGAACAGGGCGTCGCCAACTGGATATCGCAGTTTCTGTATACCTATCATGGTTTTGATCCACAGAAAACGGGCGCGGATATTGTCGCCTATTTCTGGATCCTGATGACGGCCGGCGGCGTGCTGGGTCTTTTACTAGTAAAACTCATGGACAGTCGGAAGGTTTTGATTTGGTTCACGCTGCTCGCTATCGTTAGTTTAAGCTTCGCACTTTTTGGCAGCGGGCATACCGCCCTGATCGCCTTTCCCATGGTTGGTTTTTTTGCATCCGTGATGTACCCCATCATATTTTCCCTGGCCTTGAACTCGATCAACGAACATCATGGATCTTTCGCCGGCATACTCGTCACCGGCATCATCGGCGGCGCGATCGTGCCGTTGATTGTCGGATGGCTGGGCGACCATCTGGGCCTGCGTTCCGGTATGTGTTTTGTGTACCTGACCATGGGCTTTATCCTGAGCATTGGTTTCTGGGCAAAACCGATCATCACCAATAAAACCATTTCACTCCGTGACAGAAAAAAAACTTCCCAATAGCGCAGCATCCGGCGCGGCGAACCCGAAACTGATCGGCCTGGATCTCGGAGCCACCAATATCCGGGGGGGACTGGTTTTTGGAAACAAGCTTTCACAAATTCAGTCCAAAAGGATCCGTAGCTCGGGAACCGTGGAGGAAGTGTTGGAAGATATTTATTCCGTCATTGACAAACTAAAGGATGCTGAAGTCACCGCCATCGGCATCGGCGTACCCAGCGTCGTGGATGTGGAACAAGGCATCGTGTACGATGTGCAATACATTCCATCCTGGAAAGAAGTGCACTTAAAAAAAATTCTCGAAGCACGTTACGGAGTTCCTGTGTTCGTTAACAACGATGCCAATTGTTTTGTCCTGGGCGAATTGTATTTCGGCAATGGCATTGGGATGCAAAACCTCATCGGCCTCACCATCGGCACGGGACTTGGTGCCGGAGTGATCATCAACCATCATTTGTTTGCCGGTCCCAATTGTGGCGCAGGAGAATTTGGTATGGTGGACTACCTCGATCACTGCTTTGAATATTATTGCAGCGGTCAGTATTTCCAGAACGTTTATCAATTGGATGGGCAGATCGTTTTTGAAAAAGCAAAAGCGGGTGACAAACAAGCGCAACTTTACTATGCAGAAATGGGAACGCATCTGGGTAATGCCATCAAGATGATTCTCTACACCTACGATCCTTCACTGATTATTTTTGGAGGATCCGTCCGCCATGCCTATCCGTATTTTCAGGAAACGATGTGGCAGCGCATCAATACATTCGCTTACACCAAATCGCTGGCAAAATTTCGCATCGAATTGTCTGAACTCGAAAACAGCGGCATTCTGGGAGCTGCAGGACTATACTATGACGCACTGAATAAGTTTTAGCCAAACAAAAACCCCACGAATAGCATATATCTTCACGCTAACAACTAATTTTAGGAGTAGTTTATCGTATTCAACAAAGCCAACACATGATTCCCCCGGAAAATACAAGGGTATATGAAGGCGAACTGGCCAGATTTTGGTTTGAAGAAGACGGAATCCTCTGCGCCAATGCCAAGTCAGTATCCCGAACACTGGAAAATCAAAAAGCCAATTATGACTTTATCAGGCAAATCACGGGAGGCCAGCCGGTCTGCCTGCTCGCAGACAATACATCCTCTTATACACAGGACGATGTGATACGGGCATACTCCGCGCAGGAATTGCCCAAACTGTTTAAGGCCATGGCCGTAATTTCCCGAACAACCATCGGCAGGGCAGCTGCACATTTATTTACTTACTTCCAGGGGCAACCCATACCCATCAGGACTTTTGAAAATGAAGGAGAAGCCAGGGAATGGTTGATGCAATATCTGCATGAATTGGTGTAGCATGATTTCAGATCCTCATTCGCCATGCGAAAGAATGGGGTTAATGTTTACTGACGGCTCTGCACCTTAGGTAAAATGGGGGTTTCGATTATTCTGCCGCAGTTGCAATCACAGGTTTTAGGTTTGAATGCCTCTAAATCTTTTAACTGCATATTGATAACCCGGATCGCATCTCCATTTTTTGAATCCTGAACCTGCAGGTTGATATCTGGTAAGTCCAGGGATTTTAACATGCCGTTCATTTGATCTTTATTAACGACTGCCGGGGAAAGTGTCAGTGTTTGTTTTTCTGAAGTCTGAAAAGAAACCATGTCGAAAAATAATTTTCCATCCTGCTCACCCATGGTCATTACGGTTGCTTTAACCGACTGTTGCAGATAGATGGATCCGTCTACCCTGTAAAATCCGTATTCATTTTGCTTCCCGGCCAAAGCGCCGCCTTCCTGAAAAATCTTTGCAGACGGAAGAACAAAAAATACATTCATTTCACTGGTATACGCTCCCTGCAATCGCACAATCAATTCACTCTTCTTCACTCCGTCTGTTTCGCTGACCAGCACATCGATATTATACCAACCGAATGTCTGTATGCTGAATTGATAATATACAGATTCATAATAGGGTGCATTTACTTTCGGTAGCATTTTTGGCGGGATATAATTATCCGGTTCTGATTTAGAGTTTCTGTAAACAGGTATTGGTGCCGCTGATCTCAGATCATTTTGGACTACCCGGCCTCCGTTGTCCCCAATGAGTTTGCTTCTGCGTTTCGTGAGTCTGTCATATTCGCGATCATACCAGATGCAACTATCCACACATTTTTTTAAATGATCCGCAGGAAGGGAAAGTCGCAATTTTTTACTCTCATTGTCTACATAGTTGTATATCGCGCTGATCTCCGGGTCACTCCAATTCCGGTAACCGGGGACAGCTGTTTTTCCATATTCATTTTGCAAACAATCGGCATACCGATCGGCACTGTCTGCAACATGTTGGTGATTCCTTGTATAAGAATACAGCCATTTCTCATCCCTCAAACGGGAAATGTAGGCAAGTGCGGGACCAGTAATGGGTTTATCAATCCCATGACAGGATGCACAATGCGCTGCAAACAATTTTTTCCCGTTGTCAATCTGAATGGTCTGTGCATTTTTGATCAGCGGTCGCGGGTCGGTCCAGTTTGTAACGGCATTGCCTGCGGTGACACCTTTATACACCTGCATGTTCAGATTTATAGATGTGGCCGGAACAGCTACGCCTATTGATTTGACAATTTTTACAGATTGCCCCGCTGCGGCTTCAATTTGTACCATGCCCCCGCTGCTCAGCGGCTGACCATCGGTTTGCGTAAGCAGTCCTGCCCTGATGATATCGCTTATTTTTAGCGCTTCCCGGATTTCCAATTTCGCGATAGCGCGGCCACCTGTTTCCAATGCATTCGCGGGTATATGAATAAAAACACCACCCGGCGTTTGTAAAACGGTATCCCTGTCTACTTCGACTGAAACTAAAAAAGCTTCCAAAGGCGAAGGGCTGTTCTGAACCCCATTCCGTGTTTTGGTAGGTTTG
>DATCAO010000477.1:0-5451 GCA_036512575.1 Puia sp. | reverse complement strand
CTTCCACCATTTTTATGAGTGTAGCCAGAAGTTCTTTCTGCACAAATATTTCTCCGGGTTCAGGAGTTTCACGTTTTTCGCCCGGGTGGGTGATGAACACTTTGCTGCTGTACGGCCATTCTTTAATCTGCGAAAGATTTTTCTGTATGGTGTTGGCAGCAATCGCCTCGATCGGATATCCCGCTGCCAGCTGCATAGCCGGCGCCAGCACCTGTTTCAAACTCATCGTCCCATATTCAGCCAGCATATAACAAAGCCCTCCGGGTGTGCCCGGTGTGATCGCAGCGAGTGGACCATATTCAGGAGGAAAAAAATATCCTCTGGAACGATAATAAGCAACAGTGGCTTTAGCGGGTGCAAATCCCAGGGCATCGATGGAGATGACTTTTTTTGTTTTCGGATTGTAAATAATCGCCTGAGTTTCTCCACCCCAGCTCAGTACAGCCCATTGAGTACACATGGAAGCAAGCATAGCACATGCCGCATCTATGGCATTTCCTCCCTGCTGAAAAATCTGTGCGCCGGATTCCGCACCCAGCGGTTTACCTGTAACCGCCATCCAGTGTTTCCCATGAAGTGGCGGTTTTTCTGTTTTTTGAGCCGGAAGAGCTTCAACACAAATCAACAGAAAAATAATAAAAGGAAATTTCATAAAAAGTATTGTCTCTTAAAGTTAAGCATTGAAAACGATTCCATTGCCCCACGCTCCCATACTCCCATACTCCCATCCTTTCCTTTGTTTATCTTTACCAAAAAAAGCTGCATGTCCACGACCATTAAATGTCCGAATTGCCGTCATGAATTTGCAATGGAAGAAGCTGTTTCTGAACAGTACAAAAAAGACCTGCGTGAACAGATGATTGCTTTTACACAAAAAAAAGAAGATGAATTCAGAAAAAAAGCACAGGATCTTTCGAAACAACTGATGGACCAGGAAGAGATTTTCCAGAAGAAGTTAATCGAAGAAAAGAAAATAATCCAACAGTCGCTGGAAGAAAACATCCGTAAAACCATACACGGCGATTTTGAAAACCAGCTGTCGATCCTGAAGCAGTCAAACGACGAACAACAGGAAAAATTAAAAGCAGCCCGGCAGAAAGAACTTGAATTTTTACAAAAGGAACAGGCTTTAAAAACCAGGGAGGAAGAACTGGAGATTTCTTTACAGCGAAAATTACAGGAAGAAAGAACAAAAATCGGGGAGGAAATTCGCAGTATCGAACAACAGAAAAACCAGACCAGGGAAACAGACTATCAGCTGAAGCTGAAAGAACTGGAAAAACAGCTGGAAGATCAGAAAAAACTTGCTGAAGAAATGAAACGCCGGGCAGACCAGGGATCGGCGCAGTTGCAGGGAGAAGTGCAGGAACTGGCCCTCGAAAAACTGCTCCAGGCGGCATTCCCCTTCGACCTGGTAGAGCCCATTGGAAAAGGCGTTCGCGGCGCGGATTGCACACTGACCATCAGAAACAATTCGGGACAGGAATGCGGAAAAATCATTTATGAAAGCAAGCGGACAAAAAATTTTGAAGCAGACTGGGTGGACAAACTCAAAAACGATATGCGCCAGCAGGGCGCGCAGGTAGCCATCCTCGTTACACGGGTCATGCCGAGAGATATGAATTGCTTCGGTGAGAAAAATGGTATCTGGATCTGCAATTTTACTGAAGTAAAGGCCCTGACAGAAGTACTTCGGGATGGCGTGATCCGGATATTTCAGGCATCCCGGAATCAACAGAACAAAGGCGATAAGATGCAGCTGCTTTACGACTACCTCACGAGCAGTGAATTCAGCGAACAGTGGAAAGCCATCCGTGAGGGATTTTCTTCCATGAAGATGTCCATCCAGAGAGAACGGGACACAATGGAAAAACTATGGAAGACCAGGGAAAAACAGCTGGAAAAAGTGTTACTTAATGCAGCACATATCAAGGGATCCATGGAGGGCATTTCCGGGCAGGAAGAATTTAATATGAACCTGATAGACGATTCGAATGAAATTTTGGGAATCGAGTGATAATTGTCAATTGTTAATGGTTAATTATTAACATTTGACAATAATACCTGAATTACAAATACTCCTTGAAAATATTTCAATTCAGAATTGACAATTGACAATTAAATCGGGGCTTAAGTATAAACGAAAGTCAGAACCAGGTCATCAAAAATTTTATAATAGACAGACAACGGGATAATGCTTTCCTTGCAGAATGAAAAACAGAGTTCGCCGATATCCCCGGAACGGTTAAAATAGGGCTCGGTCCAGCGAATATGATCTTTGAAATTGACCTGTCCCAGGCTGTACCATTTGAAAATAGATTCTTTGGCACTCCACAACAGGGTGAGCTGACGAAGGCGATGACCGGATCTTTCAATACCTTCAAATGCAATTTCAGATTCAATGGGGGAAAGGAATTTATTCCTGATTTTTTCAATCGAGGGACTGGCTTTTTCAACATCCACGCCGACCCGGTGTATACGGCTGGCAATGGCTGCCGCATAGTGACCAAAATGAGAGATGGAAAAATGATATTGCTCATCTGCCAGATAGGGTTTGCGCGTGTCGGCGATCAGGATTTCTTCCAGCGGAAAATCCGGGAATAATTCCCGCAAAAGATAACGGCCTGCCAGATGCTGAAGCCTTTTCTGGGCGTGGGAAACATCCCGTTTCAGCGGAACACGAAGCAGGAAAAACCCTTCCTCTTCTGTAATATGCCAGATCGCCAGTTTGGTGGATTCGTTGATATTATGTTGATAAAATAAGGGCATCAGAAAAAAGCTTAATGCGAAATTCGCTCCGTTTAGACAGGCGGGAGACAAATAAACAAATAAACCACCAAAAGGATGATTTTATCTGATAAGCGAATCATGGAAGAGATGGATAAGGGAACGATAAAGATTCAACCCTATGACCGCACGAATCTCGGCAGCAATTCTTATGATGTTCACCTCGGACCCTGGCTGGCCACTTACAGGGAACACATTCTCGACGCCAAAAAACACAATGAAATCGAATCTTTCGAAATACCGGAAGAAGGTTTTGTGCTGTATCCGCATATTTTTTATCTGGGTGTAACCGCTGAATACACGGAGACACACGAACATGTACCCTTCCTGGAAGGAAAATCCTCAACAGGCCGCCTGGGTATCGACATCCATGCCACTGCCGGAAAGGGGGACGTTGGTTTTTGCGGCAACTGGACATTGGAAATTTCTGTAAAACAACCCGTCCGTATTTATCGGGGCATGCCTATCGGCCAACTAATTTATTTCCCCGTCGACGGAGAAATCGAAGTAAAATACAACCAGAAAAAAAATGCTAAGTACAGTGGTCAGACCAACAAGCCTGTAGAAAGTATGATGTGGAAAAATACATTCTGACCCGGTTTAAAAAGCCCCCGCACCGTATTTGTTATAATAGGCAATAGCCAGGCCCACCACTTCATCATAGGAATTGATTCCCTGTGGCTGACGGTTTGCTTTTAAATAGCGCCCATACACCAGGTGAATCAACGGTTCGAGCGGGTTCTGGTATTTCTGATAAAACGCTTTCAGGTCACGCAGGTCCTGGCGTACAGCCGGCTTCAATGCCTCGCGATAAGGAATATAGGCTGTGGAGTCGAGACCGTACAATGCACTTGCTGCATACAGGTACAGATCCACATATACAGAATATCGGAAACCGGGATCCCGTGAGGATTTGGTGGTGAGAAATCCGCAAAAATTGGCTTCTTCCTCCTTAGCATAGCCCATCTGGTGGCCGATCTCATGGCAGGTAGTAAAGGGTTGCACAAAACGGGGTATAGTGGTATTGACCTGGGCCTCGCCACTGAACGGATTGTAATAACCACTGAACCCCATATAGTTCGCGAGGTAACCGTAAAAAGATGATTTGACGGATGGATTGGGATATTGAAAGACCTTATTTTCCCGGCCATAATATCGATACGCGTCAGCAGCATACCTGAAAAGACTATCGTTACTGCTTAAATTTTTTCTCACCGTACGTGCAATGGAATCGATCCCGTTCATCCGGGTCACCAATAGTCCAACCAGGTTTTGAAGATCTTCTTTCGAATACGCTTTCTCATCCAGCTGCATTTGCTGAGCCAGGGGCATGCGGTCGTAATTCAGTCCCCATAAAAGATTGAATGAAATATAAATCCACAACAGAATGGCTGCTGTCATTTTCAGGCTCAGCAGTAAAAACCTGCGATGCAGGGTGCGCCTGAAAGCGCGGGTAAAAAAACGAATGAGTGAAAAGATCAAATAAATAAAAGCGCCTGCATACAGTACATCACCAACACTGAAAGCTATCCATCCGAAAAGGACCCGGAGCGTCCTGGAGATGAGTGGATAGACTCCCGTCGAGTAATATTTTTCAACCGCTTCGGGAAAAAAAGAAAATATTTTAATACTGGCTGCTATGATTAACGGAACAAGCCAGGGCCTGATGGATTTCCAATGCATACCCTTAAAAATACATATTATTAAAGCATCCATCCTATATTGCAGGCAATACATCATTCATGGATCTTGATTTTAACAGGAATGAAGATAACATGAAGCAGACCCTGGGTCAGCTTCGCAAACGCTATCAGAAAATAACCGAGGGCGGTGGTATAAAATCTGCAGAAAAACAACATGAGAAAAATAAACTGACGGCGCGGGAAAGAATTCATTATTTGCTGGATAAAGATTCTGCATTTTTTGAAATAGGTGCGTTTGCGGGATTCGAAATGTATGAAGAATACGGAGGTTGCCCCGCTGGAGGAACAGTGGCCGGGATCGGTTACGTGAGCGGGCGGCAATGTGTAATCCTTGCCAATGATCAAACGGTCAAGGCAGGTGCCTGGTTTCCGATTACGGGGAAAAAAAATCTCCGTATGCAGGAGATTGCTATGGAAAATCACCTGCCACTCATATATATAGTGGATAGTGCCGGCGTTTTCCTGCCGTTGCAGGATGAGATTTTTCCTGATAAGGAGCATTTCGGAAGGATATTCCGGAATAACGCCCGTATCAGTGCCATGGGCATTTCGCAATTGTCTGCCGTCATGGGTCCATGTGTAGCGGGTGGCGCATACCTGCCCATCATGAGCGACGAAACCCTGATGGTGGAGGGAAATGGTTCCATTTATTTGGCAGGACCTTACCTGGTAAAAGCAGCTATCGGGGAAACGACCGACTCGGAAACGCTGGGAGGCGCAGTTACCCATACGTCCATTTCAGGAATTGCCGATTATAAATTTAAAACGGAAGAAGAATGCCTCGACCAGGTGAAAAAAATCATGTCTACCCTGGGTCATCCACGCAGCGCTGGTTTCGACCGCATGGAACAGAAAGCGCCCTCAAAAAACCCTGATGAGCTATATGGTATGATTCCGTCTGATGCCACCAAACCTTATGACATGCTGGAACTGATCGAACGCATCGCGGATGCACCCGGTA
>DATCAO010000476.1:0-5869 GCA_036512575.1 Puia sp. | reverse complement strand
GCCTGCATTATACACTACAGTCGGATTCGTGAGCAGTGTATTGATCTGTGCAGGCGTTGCTGTAGCCGCAGCGGGTTTGTTCACCACCCATACCGGCGAATTGAATGCAATGCCCGTCCACATATTTACAGATGCGGTAATACCTGCATTATATTCTGTTGCGGCGGTCGTTGCATCAGCGGTTACGCCCAATCCCCTGTTATAGACTTCAGCTTTTAAAAGGTGCACCTGCGCCGCAGTCAGCATCAGCTCGGGAATGGTGGTCTCATCCAGTTCGTAATAAACATTTACGGGTGAATAAATACATCCGGCTCCTTTATCTGTCCAGTCCAAGGTCCGGTTGTCAGCATTATAAGGTGCCCCGCCTTCCGTTGGTGTGGAAGAGGTGGGATTCTGATCGTAGGCTGCCCATTCACTATTGTTATTGGTTTCATAAAACAGCGGACAGCGGGGATCGAATATGCCACTGCCGTTGGTATTGTTATTTGACGACATCAGGTTCCACATCGTGGTGCCCATGCGCAGGTAACAGTTTGCAGAGAAAGACCAGTTTCTCCATTGAAACTGGAGACCCGGAATATTCGCAGGCCATAAACCAATGTCTTCCCCATCGGCCAGCAGTGGTTTGGTGACCGCATCGGAGATCTGGGCTCCGGCTGCCGCGTTGTCCTTATCGTACATGGTAACGGCAACGTATAAACGCAGACTGTTGGCGAACTTGATCCATAAGGGAATATTACCCTGCAGGAATGTTTCGGAACTTCCAATCGAATACTGGTCCGCATTTTCCGTGAAATTATTAACGGCCCATTGCAGGTCTGATAATATGGATGCGTAGATATCGGATTGCTTGTCGAAGGGAACCTTATAAGCGTCCGATCCATTCAGCGGCGCATATCCTGCTTTGAAATAAGGCATGTCTCCGAAATAGTTGGTCGTCCGGAAGGTTTCATACGCCATGATGGTGCGGAGCATCGCGCTCAGGTTATTCATGGTCGCCGTATCTTTTTCAGCGCTGATCCTTGACTGCAGCAACCGGTAGTTGGCGAGAGCGCTGTAATAATTGGTCCAGACTTCGCCATTGGCATTTTCGTATGGATAAGATCCACCCGTGGTGATCGCCTGCTGGGTAATCGAATACATCCATGCATTCATTACGGAATATTGTCCGCTCGACATCGGCAGGGAACTGACGATGGCATTGTATACTGCCGGCGTGTTTGCATCGGTGGCACCTTCGGGCGGGGTATTGACGGCTTCAAAATTTTTCGTACATGACCCCAGCAGGATCGCCGAAAGCAACATGATTACAAAATATCGCGCTTTATTTTTCAAATGTTTCATAATTTAAAATTTTAGTGCTTACAATTTTACCTTGATTGAAAAACCAATATCCCTGGTTTGCGGATATTCTGACCATTGAATGCCCTGTCCGTTTCCGATGCCGTTGACCGCTTCAGGATTCAGGTGATCAGGCAATGTGGTAAAAATATAAAACAGGTTACGTCCAATCAGCGATACGTCCAGTCCCTGGATCACTTTCGTGAATTTCAAAACCTTGCTCGGTAAACTATAGGTGAGGTTCAGTTCTCTTAATTTGCCCCAAGAGTTTGTAAATACTTCATTGCTGCGGGGCATTTTCACGTTAGACCAGGCTGCGTACTGTCCTGCATATTTCCACATATAATTCACGACATCTGTATTGGGTTTGCCATTTGCAAATACACCATCCAGAACCACACCGGTGTTTGACTTGGTGCCATCGGGGAATGTATAAGGCAAACCGCCACCGTTTCTTTCTGTAAGGGTTTCCGGAGCCAGTCCTTCACTCATGGCAGCACCGTAATCGGCGGAGAAAATCTGTCCCCCGATTTTACAATCTGTCAATATATAGAGACTGAAATTTTTGTACCGGAATGTTTGGGCGATACCTCCTGTAAACATAGGATTCGTATTTCCGATCGGAACCGGATCAGCCGTGGTCACATACTGCGTGCCAACAACCGTGCTATGATCCGTTTGGTCCAGCACCTGCTGAACCACTTTCTTTCCATTCAGATAAGTGTAGTCATATCCGTAAATGGTTCCATATTCCTGACCTGCTTTCACTTTCATCTGAACTCCGTTGGTACCCCATAGATCCTGCAGCGGATACTCGTCGATGCCCGGAGCCAGGGAAAGAACCTTGTTGACATTGTGTGCAGCGTTCAGGGTGATGTCCCAGTTGAAATTATTCGTGTGCACTGCTGTTGCATGTATCACGAATTCGACACCACTGTTTTCCAGCTCACCGGTATTAAAGGTAACCGAGGAAGCACCGGAAGAAGGCGCCAGATTACTACTCAGGATCTGGCTGGTTGCCTTGGCCTGGTAATACGTGAATTCAAAATTCAGGCGGTTATTAAATAATCCGGTTTCGATTCCCAGTTCCCAGGAAGAGTTCCTCTGGGGTAAAAGAAATTCAGCAGGCGGCAGATTGTTTTGATAACTGCGAACCGGCAAACCACCGAAAGCCCTTGGTGCATTCCCGTTCATAGAATTGGAAATGACGGAGGTATTATAAGTGTATGTGGACTGGTATGGATTGGCACCATTCGCGCTTTTCGCAAAAGAAGCTTTTAATTTACCATAGTTCAGCCAGCTGACATTTTTCAGTGCATTGATATTCTCTGTAAATACATAACTCAAACTGGCAGCGGGGTAGAAATAAGATGAGGTTGCCAGGGGAAGTGTAGATGACCAGTCATTTCTTCCACTCACCTGCAGGTACAGGTAGTTGCTGTACGACAGATTCAAAATACCAAAAAGAGAATTGAGGTTATAATTGTTCCAGGCTTCTACCGGAGGCGGGATCTGTCCCGTGGTATTACTCAGGAAATATTTGTTGGGAACGGTCCAGGGTGTCGAACTGGCCTGGCCATAAGTAGCATTCGGTTCACCGCTGTTCCATGCACTGTTATCGTACATCCTGCTGGTGAGGGCGCTGTTACCAATCATAAAACTTCCGCCGAATTTTGATCCCCAAAGATTCTCTTTATGTAATGTGGTAAAGAGTTCGAGATTGATGTCCTGATTGGATACACTTTCAATTCCATACTGACCCAGCACGCCTACTGCGTCGATCGGGGCATACTTGCTTTCAATGCTTGTGTTCATCCAGTTCATAGAAGCGCGACCCGTAAAATTTAACCATGGCGTTGCATCCGCACTGATTTTGATGGAACCGATCAGCTGGTTCCTGTTCATGTGCTGGTTCTGCTCAAACATATGCCAGAAAAGATTTTGGTTGTAGTTGTTTTGGTAAGGATAATATCCAAAAGGAGAAGAGGCGATATAATCTTTCTTACTTCCATCGGGATTGATATAATTGGTGAACTCGATGGGTTTGTAGTCGCGCGACATGGAATAGATCATGAAGTTGCTCCAACCCTGATCGTTCGAGATATCGGGCGTATTGTCCCTGTTGTAATTAGTGTAGGTGGCTACAACTTCTGCTTTGATCGCTTTAGAGAGATTCAGGTTGGTTCCCAGGTTCAATGTATTCTGACCATAGTTACTGTTTTGGATGATCGCAGTATTTTCGGTATGCGTTAATCCCAAACGGAAACTTCCATAATCTCCGCCGCCACTCACGGCCACATTCTGGACCACGGTACTTCCCGTGCGGAAAAATGCTTTCCGGTTATCCGGTTGTGCATCCCATTTTCTTTTTACACCATCCCACCAGGTAATTTCTGTTCCGTCCAGTTTATGTCCCCATGATGCAGCCGGTCCATACCAGCTAAATACGTCCCAGGTGGAATATCCGCCGGGAATTGAACCTGCAGATTCTTTATCGTTACCGGCCGGTGTGCCATCCCATGGATAGTTTCCGGGATAACGCGGACTGCCGTCGGGCATGGTACCGAATTGCGGAATCGCCGACCACATCGCATTCGCTCCGCCATATCCGTATTCATTTTGTACATCCTGGTACTGGTAGGGATTGGTATATAAGGCCGAGATATTATAGTCTACTCCGAGACCTGGACGTTTACTTCCTTTTTTTGTAGTGATCAGTAAAACGCCATTGGCGCCGCGGGCTCCGTACAAAGCCGCAGCAGTAGCGCCTTTCAACACGGTCACGTCTTCAATGTCGTCGCTGTTGATCGAGTTTAGAAATGATCCCCAGTCTTTCGGACTCGTCAGGTCTGTGGAAGCAGAAACCTGTCCGTTGCTGGTGGTGGTGAGACCATTTTGTTGTCCGCCCAATGGATTGTTTTCTACCTGGATTCCATCTATCACGATCAGCGGCTGGTTGGCACCGAGGATGCTGTTATTTCCCCTGATCACGATACGGGATGAATTTCCCTGAATCCCATTCGGACTGGTTACAGTCAGACCGGCTGATTTGCCAATCAGTCCCTGCGCGAGGTCCGGCGGCTGGGCCTGCGTAATATTTGAACCGGTTACTTTTTGCGCGGAGTAACCGAGCGACCGGGATTCTCTTTTTATTCCCAGGGCGGTTACTACGACCTCACTCAGGTCGGAATTTGATTTATGTAATGTAACTGCGCTCCCGATTTCGTTGGCCCTTAGTTCGAAACTCTGGAATCCAACAGAAGAAAACATCAGGATGTCATTTGCCCCGACATTCGGAATCGTGAATTTTCCATTGTCGTCCGTTGCCGTGGCCGCATTGGTTTTTTTAACGACGACTGAAACGGAAGACAAGGGTCTGCCCGATTCATCTTTTACAATTCCGGTAATTGTTTTACCGGATTGTGCCTGTACTAAGCTCCAGCTGATGGCTAATGCGGCGGAGAGGAAAATACCCACAAGACGTGTTTTTCTCATAACGTTTTAGTTTTGATTTGAAAAATGAAAACAGCCTGAAGCCTATTCTGAGATTCTTATTTTTTTATTGTCGACTAACGTTCTGCAACTTCCTGATCTGACTCATGCGGAATAATCTCCATTTTCCTGCCGGCCGCCACTTTATGAAAATGTTCCATCGCCAGCGATGCCGCACCGAGTATCTCCGCTTCTTTCCAGAGACTGGATATTTCTATCCGGGTGTCTTCTGCCAGTCGCGGAATGCAGTGTTCATTCATCGCCTGTTGTATCGGCGCTTTCCACATATTCCCCGCGGCCGCTCCCCTTCCGCTTAAAACAATAATGGCCGGATTCAGCAGATGAATCAAAATGGCCAGCCCCCTGCCGATATGATAACCGATTTCCGAGAGCAGTTCCACTGCAAACTGATCTCCTTCCCTCACCGCATCCATGATGGCATCGCAGGCGGTCTCGGGATCATCCAACCGTAAATTTTTTAACATGGAAGTCCGGCCCGAATTCAATCCTGCAATGGCTTTTTCAACAATCACCAGCATCGAGGTCTCTGTTTCCAGGCATCCGGTCTTTCCGCAACCGCAAAGCTTGTTGTTGTTGAAAAGCGGAATATGACTGAACTCACCCGCGAAGCCGCCATCACCCCGAAACATTTCTCCTTTTAGAACCAGACCCAGTCCCACACCCCATCCAATATTGATCACCATGGCATTTGGCGCATTCAGGGCCGCGCCGAATTTCTGTTCTGCCAGCGCCATCACCGTGGAGTCGTTGTCGATAAATACCGGAAGCTCCGTTTGCCTGGAAACATAATCGACGATTCCTTTTTCCGGTGTGTCGAAAAAAGTATAGTTGATTCCGCTTTTCGCATCTACAAATCCTGGCATCCCGATACCGATGCCGGCGATTTTTCTTTTATCCAATCCCGATTTTTCAATAGTATTTTTTATGATCTCAACAAGCCGGACGTGCGCTGCAGGATTATCCAATAATACCAGGTCCGCCTTTTCAACCACATGTTCGTTCATATTAGCAATAT
>DATCAO010000475.1:0-4503 GCA_036512575.1 Puia sp. | reverse complement strand
TTTTGCAGTAGTTTTTTTTACAATGGCCGTCATGTCCTTAATCATAACGTACTCCAGATTTCTTCCGGCCAGCGTGAATACATCTCCCGGATTCAGCCGGGAAATAAAATATTCTTCAATCACACCTAAATATCCCCCGCTCAGAAATTTTACTTTCATCATGGCATCACTCACAATGGTGCCGATATGCAAGCGGTGCCGCATGGCGACCCGGCGTCCGTTGATTTTATATAAACCATTGAAGATTTCCACTTTGCGGAATTCATCATACTGCTGCAATGCTTCGCCGCCCTCCGTAATGAAGTGCAGGATCTGTTGCCATTCTTCTATTTTAATATCCCGAAAACAATACGTAGAAGCGATTTCATTAAAAATTATAGCCGGATAAAATCCCTCGCCGATAGCAAGTGTGCCCAGGTATTGAATCAGGACGTCGAAGCAGAGCAGCATCGGTTCGCGGCTTTCTATAACCCGTTCTTTCAAGGCTAATTTCAGCGCAGCCGCTTCCACAAGTTCCAGGGAATGGGTGGGCAGGAAATATATTTTACTCAGCTCACCCGGCTGGTGACCACTGCGTCCCGCCCTTTGTAAGAATCGGGCTACACCCTTGGGAGAACCCACCTGGATAACAGCCTCTACTGGACGGAAATCAACCCCCAGATCCAGGCTTGCTGTGCAAACCACGGCTTTGAGTTTGCCGCTATGCAGGGATTCCTCTACCCATAAACGGAGTTCCATATCAATCGATCCGTGGTGCAGGGCAATCGCACCAGCCAATTCCGGTGCAACATTTAGAATTTCCTGGTACCATCGCTCGCTCATCCCGCGCGTATTGATAAATATCAGGGTGGTTCTGCTTCTTTCAATGATGGGAATGACTTTATGAACCAGTTTGATTCCAAGATGACCGGCCCAGGGAAACTTTTCAATTTCGTCGGGTATGACTGATTCAATGTCAATTTTTTTATCCAGTCTGGCTTTCACGATCACCGGAGCGTCTTTCATTTTATTTAGAACCGGAGAAATCAATACCTCCTGTGCCTGCTCGAGATTACCAATGGTTGCTGAAATACCGCAAACAGAAAACGCATAAGGAGCATCCGTTTCCCGGAGATGGGCGATTCGTGAAATGGCCAATTCCACCTGTACGCCGCGTTTGGAACCGAGCAACTCGTGCCATTCGTCTACGGCCAGGATGCGTAAATACTTAAAAATCTCCGGATAATTTTTTTGAGCGAGGAGCAGATGCAGGCTTTCAGGCGTAATGATGAGCACTTCGGGCATCTGCCGTTTTTGTTTTTGTCGCTCACTCATTTCCGTATCCCCGTTACGGATAGCAACCTGCCACTTCATACCCAGTTCCGTAATCACCTCGATCATGGCGCGGCCAATATCTTTAGCCAGGGCGCGCAGGGGTGTTATCCAAAGCAATCGCAGGTGATTGTGTGATCTGGTATTATAGGAATCCGGAAATTCATTAATGTAATCGATCAGGGCTCCGAGAAATACCGAAAACGTTTTTCCGCAACCTGTAGGGGCATTCACGAGTCCGGAACGGGACTGCAGAATATGCATCCATGTTTCCTCCTGGAAGTCAAAAGGCCTAAGCCCCCTGGATTGAAACCAGGAAAAGATCAATTGGTATCCCGGGCTTTCTTTTAACTGCATGACATCAGATTACACAGTCGTATATCGTGTATCATGTATCGTCAATCGATCTACGATACACGATAAACGTCTACAGCGTTTTCAAATACTCAATTAGCGCTTTTCTTTCACTGGGGGTAAGCCGGTCGCCATATGTGTGGCCATAGTTTCCATAACCCGGCAATTGGGTATTGTAAACCGTGGTACCACCGGGCCCGGCCTGCACCTCATATTTCCAACCTATTTTTTCGTAGTCATATTCCGGATCATCAAAATCACGTGACCAGAAAACGGGACGTTTGCTGCTGTTCAGCAGGGATTCGAGATCCGGAACAGATCCGTTATGCAGGTAAGGTGCCGTAATCCAAATCCCGTCCAGAGGGGGTGAGATATATCCATTGAATGGTTCAAGTTTTGCGGGATGGTCGCCCTGGGCAAACCAGGAGTTGTTGAACCATTCGATAAACTGATAACTCTGGTAATTACTTTTGTATAATAATGAATCGGTTTGAATTTCTGATTCCGGTATGAGCAGGTTGGGATATTTTCCACCCGGCCCATAATTCCCATGACATTTTGCACAATGCTGAACAAAAATAATTCCGCCTTTTTTTGCAATCGTCTTATTTACAGGATTCGGATAAGTCGGTGGTTTGATGGAATTGATATAGGCCAGCACATCATTGAAATGTGCATCCACTTCACGGGATTCAGACGTATCATTCACCGTTAGTAAATTGCTGGCCATCAGAAACCTTCCAAAATCTCCTCTTCCAAAGCCATTATAGAACATCGCATTTTTTTTCTTCAGCATCCACCAGGCCGGCACATCGGTTGGGATTACATCTGCTGATACTTCCAGCATAGCATCATCGCTCCAGCGAAAAGTTTTCGGGTCACGATGACTGGCCAGCAGGGCCGCCAGCCGGTCTGCCGTGTTGACGCCACGTACCTGGGTGTGCAGTTGTCCACCAATGCCTTTTACCACTCGCAAAAAGGGCTCAGCAGCCTCATATTTTTTAGGATCCAGATTTTTCAAAAGTTTCTCTGCTGCGACTGCATTTTTCGGATCCAGTTTTTCTCCATGTGTAAAATCGATGGTGCTGTTGCCAAGGCCAATGATTAGCTTTCCGTCGAAAACCTGCGCATGGCACTGTAAACAATTCGGCGCAACCACAGGTTCACCGTTGGGCGCATGCACAACAGTATAGTCGTAAGGAATCTCTTTATTTTCTCCATCCCGGTTTAAATAATTGAGGGAACTTTTTCCAAATCCTATTTTGAAATAAGATAGTGGGATGCCGCTGCGCAGATAATCGCCCGTAGTCAGGTAAATGAACCCGGCATTGGCATTGCCGGTTCGTTGTACACTGGGTGGAACAGGCACCGGTTCGTTTCCGTTATTGATGAAAAAGGCAGAGCTGAAAGAAAGACAGATCAATCCCAGAACCACGAACAGCTTTTTCATACCCTAAAATTAGCCATAAAAGCTGAAGGCTTAACGCATAACGCTTAAGGCCTAATACACTGCGACAACATTGCCATTCACTTTCTTAATGAAATATACCTTTTTGTTTTCCAGGTATTGCAGGGTAAGCGTCTGACCGGGAGGTGCAGCGTTTGTTTTATTTGTAAATACAGGCCGAATGTCGAAATCGTCGAATATCTTGAATTTTCTAATCCCGATACTACCATCCAGCCTACCCTTTTGCATTACCAGTAACTGACCGAAATGCAGGACCGTCTCATATCCCCTGTAAACCATATCTGAAGGGCGGGAATAAAACCGGTTTTTGTAATTCTGTTGGATAGATATCACAAGACTGTCTGCCGGATTGATGTAAAATGGGGTGGTATAGTAAATCTCAAGGTCAGTATAAGCCGGCGCATTCAGGTCGTTGATGGCATCCCAGGTTGGCATGCCAATAATTTTCATGGGATATGTTTTACTGATTGGCGCCAGTTTCGCGCACAGCGCTTTACCAAAATTCTCATCCAAGCTTCCGACCAGAATTACAGTTTTGGCATTACTATCCAGGCCGGGAAATAATTGTGCCGGGTCCAGATTATTGTCCACACTGATCCATTTCATTTTCAAAGGAACGGAAACTGTATTTTTTTCTATGTCGGCGAAATACACCCTTAGTCTGTCATCGTCGGCCGATGTGCGGCGCACATAATATATATTGGAGGTTGCCCAATTTCGCTGAATGAATTTATAAATGGCCTCGCAGTGTGCCCGCAGGGTGGAATTCAGGATAACGAATTCCGGATTACCCGTAATTCCGCCATCGTTAGGAAAATTCACATTGACGAACGGAATCTCCCGGTTCTTTGCAGCGGCGGCCAGGACGCGAAGTTCCGTAACATTCACGTGGCCAAGGATCAGTTGCATTTTAGCAAATGCTGTATCATCCAGCATTTGCTGCAGCGTTTTTGAAGTACTTCGCGTATCGTAGACCGTTATATCCAGCGGAATCCCTTTTTTTTGGAAGGAGTCCATTGCCATCTGCAGACCTTCATAGAATTCCAGACCCGGGTTTAAGTACTTGGGAAAGTTCTGATCAAAACGATAAACGCCTGAAACGTCAAAAGCTGAATCGAGACAAAGGGGAAGAAACGCCGCTATATGGTATCTGGAACTGTCTGTTGCCTGTGCAAATCCGTTGTCTGGTGCTGTTATTTGGAAAAGAATAAAAAATATTAATCCGTAAAGGGGGTTTTTCATATTACTCTTTATTCCCATTCTATTGTGGCCGGGGGTTTACTGCTGATATCGTACACGACGCGGTTTATTCCTTTAACCTGGTTTATGATGTCGCTTGAAACCTGGGCGAGGAAATCATAAGGCAGGTG
>DATCAO010000474.1:0-3075 GCA_036512575.1 Puia sp. | reverse complement strand
GCGGCAGCTGGGGAACAGCCCTTGTCAAAATCCTGACAGACAATCAACAATCGCTGAACTGGTGGATACGCAATCCGGTAATCCGTGAGCATCTCCAAAGAAAAAGCCATAATCCGCAATACCTGAGCACGGTTAATTTTGATATGCACCGGCTCAGTCTCACCGGCGATCTCCAACAACTGATCCTTGATTCCGATTGTATCGTCATTGCTATTCCCTCCGCCTATATCGAGCACGCGTTTGAAGGATTACCGGCAGGAATATTTGACGGGAAAAAAGTCCTTTCAGCAGTAAAAGGGATTCTTCCGGGTAAAAACTTATTGTTGAATGACTGGCTGCGACAGCAGTTTGCCCTGGAAACAGAGCGATACTTTACAGTAATGGGTCCCTGCCACGCAGAAGAAATTGCAGCTGAAAAATTATCTTATCTCACTTTTTCCGGTTTTTCTGTTACCGATACGCTGGAAATTGCGTCTAATTTCTCAACAGACTATCTGAACACCATCACCAACAATGACGTTTATGGAGTTCAGTATGCCGCCGTGTTAAAGAATATTTATGCGCTGGGGGCGGGTATGGCACATGGTCTGGAATACGGCGATAATTTCTTAAGCGTCTTTATCGCCAACTGTGCGGATGAAATGGCCGGGTTCTTACGGAAAGCCGGGATCGGTCATATGGAAGTAGGCATCCATGAAGACCCTAAGTCCGCAGATGATAAAAAGAGTACGAACTATGCCGCATCTGTTTACCTGGGCGACCTGCTGGTAACCTGTTATTCCTTATTCAGCAGGAACAGAACTTTTGGTAACATGATAGGCAAAGGATATTCGGTAAGTTCGGCAAAACTGGAGATGAATATGGTTGCTGAGGGCTATAACGGCAGTCTTTGCCTGTACCGGGTAAACCAGCAGTTGAATGCCGACATGCCGATTGCCGACATGGTATACCGGATTCTCTGGCAAAATGTTAATGTTCGTGAGGGTTTTAAACGTCTGGAAGCTTTGATGGTCTGATTTTTAAAGAGTATTTATATGATGCCGCTTTCTTATCAGGGTTTTGGATTTACGGCCATCCTCGTGATGGTAGCGATCCTTTCAGCAGGCCAACTGCTGAAATACCTGAGGGAGCGTTTCCAACACCCGGAAAGGACTATCGCTCCAAAACCGGGTCACCGGCATTCAGTCAAAAAATAAGGCGGCTGCGATTCCATCAGCAAACAATTTCCCGTCTCCTGTTAACACGAGTTTTCCATCCTGGTTCGCCATCTGGTTCAGCCCGATATAGGCCGATGCCTGCTCTTCCAGTTTTTTCCCCTTGTCGTCTCCAAATCGCATGGAAACCTGCTGCAGGTCCAGGCCCTCCCGGGTGCGCAGTGAGGTCATGATGTATTCGTTCAGCAGATCCCTTGGTTGCAGGATTTCGGATTCAAAATAGTTCTGACCGGTGATCACAGCATGGATATACCGGGCATTGTGGGCAATATTCCATTGTCGGTTGTTGCCGTCAAAGGAATGGGCTGAGGGGCCCAAACCCAGGTATTTTTTGGAATGCCAGTAAGAACTGTTGTGTCGACTCCGGCTGCCGGGTTTGGCAAAACTCGAAATCTCATAGTGTTCGTAACCCGCCGACTCCAGAACTTCTATACCGGTGAGGAACTGGGCCGCCTGGGCATCTGGACGCACATCAGCTGATTTTTTCATCCGGATCATGGCATGCAGGGCTGTTTTGGGTTCAACCGTCAAAGCATAACAGGATATGTGAGGCGGGTTGAAGGAGAGCGCGGTCTGGAGATTTTTAGTCCACTTATCGTTGGATAACCCCGGTGATCCGTAAATCAGGTCGAGGCTGAACTGGTCAAAGCCGGCTTGCTGTGTTTGCTCCAGTGCCTGAACGGCCTGTCGGGCATCATGGGCGCGGTTCATCCAGCCCAGGTCTTCGGGGAAAAAAGATTGAATACCGATACTCAGGCGGTTAATGCCCATTTCTTTCCACGATTTCAATCGTGCGGGATCCATATCGTCGGGATTGGATTCCAGTGTAATTTCCGGATCAGGGCTTATCGGAAACTGGAGGCGAAGGGAATTGAGAATTTCCAGGAGTACGATGTCCGGCAGCAGGGAAGGGGTTCCTCCGCCAAAGTAAATGGTTTCTACGCTTTCTCCTCCAAGGTAAAACGACCGCTCCCTCATTTCTTTCAATAAAGCAACTGTAAAATCGTTTTGCAACGTTGTATTGGTGGAGAAATGGAAATTGCAATAATGACAGGCCTGCTTGCAAAATGGTATATGAATATAAATGCCTGCCACAGGATTGGCTAATTTTATGAATTACGAATGCGTTTTTGAGCGAATGGCGAAATTAAGATTATATGTGGTCATGCCCTTTTTGTTGCTTGCGACTTTCGGGACTGCCCATGCTCAATATGCGCTGCATGTAAAACTCAGTTCTGCAGATTCCCTGCTCAGATCTGCTTCTTTCGGCATTCCGCCCGATTTTAAAGACCGCGCCCTCTGCACCGAATATATTTATAAGTTAACCGACCTGCTCCGGAATAAAGGATTCACTTCTGCGTCCATTGACAGTTTGCAATTTGATTCAGCAGGCGCATACCTGCAATTGTATATCGGAGAAAAATTTACCTGGTCTGAGATCAGTACCCGTCCGTCAGATGCTGCCCTGCTGAATGCAGCGGGCTGGAGCGAAAAAAAATTAACCGGCAAACCGGCAACAACCGAATTTATTCACACAGAAGAATTGCAGGTCCTGAACTGGCTGGAAAATAACGGTTACCCTTTTGCAAAAATTTATCTGGACAGCATCAGCATTTACAAAGGTGCGATCAGCGCCATGCTCAATATTGAAAAAGGACCTTTGTATAAAATAGATAGTATCCGAATCGTCGGCCCGGCAAAAATCTCGGTAGAATTTTTGGAAAGATATCTGGGCATTCCTGAAGGAAGCATTTACAAAAAAGACCGTTTGCTGGCGATCAGCCGGCGCATCAGGGAACTTCCTTTTATCCAGGAGGAAAGACCCTGGAGCATCAACATGATGGGAACGGGTTCTATTTTA
>DATCAO010000473.1:0-4809 GCA_036512575.1 Puia sp. | reverse complement strand
TCATCCCGGTCTCAAACCAGAAATTATGGATGATATTAACCCCGAAAACAGACAGGCCGGTCAGGAACAGGGGCAGAATGGCACAATGTATCGCGCAGGCGATTGAGGTGACTATTCCGATGATATCAGTGCTGATTTTTGGTTTCATGAATGACCTGCAAAGATAGAACTTACCACCAAACTTTTTGTAGCCGATTTGTGCATGTATTTTTACGGTATGTCGAAGAAAGTCCTGTACTATTCCATTTTTTTTCTCGTTTTGTTCCTCGTGTTTTATTTCCTTATGACCATGGTCATACCTGGCTTTGGAAAAACAGGATTGCCCGTTTTGAGTAAGGTGCAGACATTTTCTTTTCTGAATCAGAACGGACAAAGAATAACGAATCGCGATGTGGAAGGCAAAGTATACCTCGCAGAATTTTTCTTTACAACCTGTCCGGGTATTTGTCCGAAAATGAATACCAATCTCCGGCCTGTGTATGATAAATATAAAAACGAACCGGGGTTTTTGATATTGTCACATACAGTGAATCCTGCTACCGATAGCGTCGTACGGCTCAAACATTATGCTGATTCGCTGGGCGTGGATGCCAGTCACTGGATTTTTCTCACAGGTAAAAAAGATTCCCTGTACCTGGCTGCCCGCGTAAGTTATATGCTGGATGATCCGAAAAATAATTTATCTCCGCTCGACGAACAGTTTATTCACACACAGTTTTTTGCACTCGTTGATAAGAAAGGCCAGGTGAGATCTGTTATTGACGGACTGAACAAAGATGAGCTGAAAGAAATGCAGAAACAGATTGATGAATTGCTGAAGGAAAACTGATTTTAATTGTTAGTTATTAATTATTAATGATTAACGGGTACAATTTTAAATGGAACAGTAAAAAAAATTAATAATTGATCATTAATAATTAATAATTAAAAAAGAAAGCCCCGATGTGGAAACACCGGGACTTTTGGTTAAGGCTCTGATTAGTAGCTATTTTGAATAAGTTGTTTATTCCTCTTGTTGCAAATATAACTGCATGAATTGAATCCTACAAGAAACTTCCCTACCATTTTCGTGGTATTTATACGACCAATTCAGCCTGTTTAATTACGCTTTCCCATTTTCCCCCAAAAGTGTTTTTATTTCCCCTTCAACAAAGTCCATCAACTCTTTAATATAACTGCTCGAAAAATCAAATTTCAGTCCGGCAGCCGCATATAAATCGGGTAGGGTTTTTGTTCCGCCAAGAGAAAGCGCCTTTATATAATGATCCAGGGCTTTTTCCTTATCTTTTTTGAAATGCATCCACAGGCCGATCGCACCCAATTGGGCGATTCCATATTCAATGTAGTAAAAAGGGACTTCGAACAGATGTAATTGCTTCTGCCAGATATTTTTTTGATATTGGTCAAGTTCGCTCCAGTCAATCGTTTTGGAGTTGAACTCATTGTAAATACGATACCAGTTTTCTGTCCTTTGTTCCAGGTCGTGGTTTGGGTTTTCGTAAACCCAGTGTTGAAATTTGTCGATGGTTGCAATCCATGGGAAAATGGTGATCACTCTCTCCAATTGTTGAATTTTTGCCCGGCGGAGATCTTCAGGATCCTGAAAATAGATTTGCCAGTTTTCCATGCTGAACAGTTCCATGGCCATGCTGGCCACTTCGGCAATTTCCATGGGATATTCCTTGAAGGCGCTTAATTCCAGGTGGTGGGAAAGAAAGGAATGTACCGCATGGCCGCCTTCGTGAACCATTGTTGTCACATCGTGCATCTGACCGGCGGCATTCATAAAAATAAAAGGAGCCCCGGTTTCTGCCAACGGGCAATTATATCCTCCCGGAGCTTTGCCGATCCTGCTTTCGAGGTCAAACCGGTTCATATCTTTCATAGTCAGGAGGCAGTCGGCAAAAAAGGGCCGCAGGTTGCTGAAGCAGGTTACAGTTTTTTCCAATAGCTCCTCTCCGGTCGTAAAAGGTCGCAGGGGCTGTTGACCGGCGGGCTCTGCTTCCATATCCCAGGGTCTCAGGGTATCAAGGCCCAGTTTTTTTTGTTTGTACTGATGAATGATTTCAACCAGTGGCAGTATATGTTGCTTTACTGAATCGTGGAAGCGGAAACAGTCTTCTTTTGTGTAATCGAAACGGCCCATTTCCACAAACTTGTAGTCACGAAAATTCGCAAACCCGGCGTTACGGGCCAGCTGGTCGCGTCGTTTGATAAGTTCTGAAAACAGCTTGTTCAAAGGTTCCTTATCCTGCAGCCTGCGTTCCTGTACTTTCCGGTAAACATCTTCGCGTAAACTACGGTCCGGATTTTCCAGAAACTTCATGGCCTGCTGGAGGGTATATTCCTGGCCATCGACAACTACCGTCATTTTTCCGGAAATGGCGCCAAATTGCTGGGCCAGTACACTCAACTCAGATTGAATCGGTATATTTTCTTCCCGGAAAAGCTCTATACTTTTTTTTACGGAACGCAGATAGGTAAAATATTTTTGTTTGTCCAGCGAAGATGTCAGGGGAGAATCGATCAGCTTGCGATTCAGCCGGTCTGCATAGGGCTGAATCTTTGGCTGTATCTCCATCATAAAATAAGTGAAACTGTCCTGGAGCTTTTTGTCTTCTGTATTGCAGGTCATCCGGATATGGCGCCATGAAACGTCTTCACTGATAACAGCTTCCAGTTCACTCATATCTTTCAGCCACCTTTCCATATCCGCTGCGATATGCAGGGGTCTTGCTTCCAGGTTTTCAAAATAGGAAGCAATGGAATTCCAGTCGGTGATAATAAAGTTAGCAGGAAGAAAAACACGGATGGGCTTTTCGATCTTTGCAGATAAGGTATTCGGCATGTCGCGATCTTTTATTAGGATGATGGTCAGTTCTGAATCAGGAGAATACTAATGATTAATTACTTCTTTTTTGTTGCTGTTTTTTTTGCTGCGGGTTTGGCCGAAGATTTTTTTTCTTCCTTTGCCGGAGCCGATTTTTTCGGGGCCGCTTTTTTGGAAGGCTTTTCTTCTGTTTTTTTTGCGGAGTCTTTTTTTACCGGTTTTTCCTTAGCTGCTTTAGATCCAGATACTTTCTTTGCAGGTTTTTTTTCTTCCGTTGGTGTTTCCGGTGCAATCAGTTCTGCTTTTGGAGCAGTTGCTTTTTTGGCAACCTTCTCTTCTTTTATTACGGGCTCAGCCTTTACTTCTTCAGCAACGGGTTCAGACAATTTAATATCTACCTGATTTTTAGCCAGCACGGCATACCATTTTACCATCTTTTTCAGATCACTCGCATATACCCGCTCAAAATCCAGTTCAGGAAATACTTTTTCAAAATAGGATTTCAGTTGGCCCGAATCTTTATCATCCGGAAGTTTTTCCGTGCTGCCTTCCATGGCTTTCAGAACATCTACCAGATTTACATTATGTCTTGTCGTATACACTTCAATGCTTTCAAGATGTGAAAACTGATGCACCCGGCTGGAAACAAAACTTGTGCTTTTATCGTCAAGGGAACGCACAATTCCTCCGTCAGATTTACTGCTGATTAATTCGAAAAGTCCCGGAAGCCCCGTGATGGCTATGATTTTGGAATATTCCATAATAGAAAACTCGTTTTTTAAAGTGGTGCAAGATAGCAAAAAAGTATGGGAGTATGGGAGTATGGGAGTATGGGAGAATTGTTTCACCAAATTTTTAACCCGTCACAACAGACTTCCATACTCCCATACTCCCACACTTTCTGTTGGTACGGTTTTTTCAGCCATGTTGAGTATCAAAAACTATTTTATGGAAAAATCTAGAGAAGTTGTTGAAGTTTTGAATGACCTCGTGATGATCAACAATGACCGGATTAATGGTTATCAACGTGCTATTAAGGAGCTTAAATCTGGTGACGCAGATTTGAAAACTCTTTTTGACCAGATGATTGTGGAAAGCCAGCAGATCAAATCAGATCTGGCCCATGAAATTCAGGTTTTGCATGGTGATGTGGAAAATGGAACCACAGAAATGGGTAAAATTTACCGCGCCTGGATGGAGGTGAAGGCTGTTTTTACGGGGGAAAACCGCCATATGATTCTTTCAAATTGTGAAGCGGGTGAGGATGCGGCACAACGGGCCTATACCAAAGCATTGGAAACAAACAGGCTCCCCGCTTTTATAAGGGATTTATTAAAAACGCAGCAAGCCAGCCTCCGCGATTCCCATGATGAAATCAGGGATTTGAGAAATCAATATGCTTAAAGAATCAGATATTTTGGGGCAAAACGGGTATTATCTATGAAAGAAACCTGAACAGGTTAGGCTGTTTAGGGGGGCGGTTTTAAAGAAAAGACCTGGTATTTTACCAGGTCTTTTTATTTAATAAAATGCTTTTATTGTTTATCTGTGCCCACCACCTCCGCCAGGTCTGGAACCACCCCCACCCCCGCCAGAAGAGGGATGTGAACCACCGCCTCCGCCACCGGATGGACGATAATTTCCTCCGCCTCCTCCACCGGAAGGATGGAATCCACCTGATGACGGGCTCGAAGGAATTCTTTGGAAGTTTTGTGCCCGCATTTCACCACGGCTGCGATCTACCTGCTGGCGGTTCAGGTTCTGGACTTCCGGCCTGTTATTGTTTACCGGTGACCAGGCCCTGTTTTGCCTTTGTTGCCAGTTGTTGTTGTTCGACTGCGGACGTTGGTAGATATTTCCCTGGCGATCAGAATATATCGAAGGTCTGGCTGATCCGCTTGAAGGGTTATAGCCCGTACCCGGTCTCCCGTTAGCAGTACCGTTAGTTCCGGGCCTGTTATTCGACCCGCCTCCGGGAT
>DATCAO010000472.1:0-2986 GCA_036512575.1 Puia sp. | reverse complement strand
CACTTTCCGTAAAATAGTTATCGATATATCCGGCTATTCCACCGATTAGTGCAATCAGTATCAGTCCGACCGCCGCGGCTCCTGCCAATGCCATTTTGCTGTCTTCAAACGGCAGGTCCGTAATCCAGTGCAGCCATTCGGGCAACGGATGATGGCCAACCACATTATCAATGATTATTTTTAAAGGCCAGGGCCCGAGCAGGCTCATGGCGGTTTCGAGCAACATAGCGGCAAATATGACGAATAGCCATTTTTTATAAGGTCTGATCAGTTCAAAAATCAGGCTGGTCAGGCTTTTCGACGACTTTTTCAGCAAGACCGAAGGGTCCTTGACTTTGTTTTTCTTTGATTCGTCTTTTGACATGGCTGGTCGGTTTTTGGGAAATATTTTCACTACAAGGTAAATACTTATTCAGTCCCTTGCAGCCATTAGCAAGTTCCTTTGAGCCTTTGCCTTCATTTTACCGTAAAATCAATGGTTATCTCAAAATTACGGCACCCAGCGGCGGCAGGTGCACATTGATTTCGTAACGGTCCTGGTCTTTATCCACCAGCGTTACGATGGGTTCTGGGTTGAACGTGTTACCTGTGCCACCGTATATTCTCTCATCGCTGTTGAAAATTTCTTTCCAGGCAGATTTTCCATTGGCATACACTTTCCAATTATTACGCACCACGGGCGTCATATTCAGGACAACCAGTATATCATTTTCAGGAAGTTTACCTTTTCTCCGGAAAACAATCACAGATTCCTGGCGGTGTTCGAGATCGATCCATTCAAATCCGTATTGATTGAATTGATTTTCATAGAGGGCGGGCTCCTTTCTCAGCAGCAGGTTCAGGTCACGAACGCAATCTTTCATTTTCCAGTGCAGCTCATATTTCAACAGATACCATTGCAATTCGCTTTTATGATTCCATTCGCTGGTTGCACCGAATTCGTCGCCCATGAAAAGCAGTTTACCACCCGGATGCATAAACATATAAGAATACATGAGGCGCAGGTTGGCAAATTTTTGCCATTCATCGCCGGGCATCTTATACAGCATCGGGGATTTGCCGTGCACCACTTCATCGTGACTCAGCGGCAGCATGAAATTTTCATCATAGAAATACATCATGCTGAATGTAAACTTATCCTGCAGGCCTTTTCGCATCAGCGGATCAGCCTTGAAATAGTCCAGCGTATCATGCATCCAGCCCATCATCCATTTCATACCGAATCCCAATCCGTCGGCAAATGTCGGTTTGCTTACGCCTGGCCAGTCAGTCGCTTCTTCAGCGATGGTCTGGATATCCGGAAAATCCCGAAACAGGGTTTCATTCAGGTCTTTTATAAAAGCAATCGCCTCGAGATTGCCGTCTCCGCCGAATTCATTGGGCTCCCACTGTCCTTCTGTTCTGGAGTAATTCAATTTCAGCATGGAACTAACTGCATCCACGCGGATGCCATCGGCATGAAAAAGGTCGCACCAGAAACGTCCGCTGCTGATCAGGAATGATTTGACTTCTCCCCTTTTATAATTAAAAATATAGCTGCTCCAATCCGGATGATACCCTTTACGCATGTCAGCATACTCATAGGTATTGGCGCCGTCGAACATGTATAATCCGTGTGAGTCATAAGGAAAATGAGAAGGGACCCAGTCCAGCAAAACGCCGATACCCGCTTCATGAAAAGCATTCACCAGTTCCATAAAGGATTGCGGGTCGCCAAATCGGGAGGTTGGTGCGAAATATCCGACGCCCTGATAACCCCAACTGCCATCGTATGGATATTCCATCACAGGCATGAGTTCCACATGGGTGAAGCCCATTTCCTTTACATAGGGAACCAGGCGTTCGCGGATCTGGTCGTATGTGTTATAGGTTTCTTCATCTTCGGGATGGGGGCGCATCCAGCTGGCCAGATGCACTTCATAAACAGACCAGGGCTGGTCGAGCGCGTTGTGTTTTTTGCGGATCTTCATCCATGACTCATCCTTCCACGAATAGTCCAGATCCCAGGTAATGGAGGCGGTCTGCGGTCTCTGTTCCCAGAAATGTGCGAAAGGATCGCCCTTAACGGTTTCCGAGCCATTAAATCCCCGGATATGATATTTATATATTTCACCACGGTTGATCTCCGGAATAAATCCTTCCCAAATGCCTGATTTTTCCAGGCGCACAAACAATGGATGGCTTTCAGCATTCCAGTGATTGAAATTTCCGATCACTGAAACGGCAGTTGCATTGGGTGCCCATACGGCGAAATAATATCCGCGGGTACCCAGCACTTCCCGGGCATGGGATCCGAAGATCTCATATAACCGATAATGGGTGCCGTTTTGAAAATTGCTGATGTCGTCATCAGAAAAAAGGGAATAATTCCAGACGGGTTTCGTGGAATCTACAAAGTGGGTATGTTCGTAATTGGTATTCACTATATTCACCTTCACTAATGTACAACCTTATTGCCATCCGGCCTTCTTTTAAGTTCCAAAATACTGATAGAACGGGCAGGTATATTTAGGTTTTCGGATATGGGATAGTTTATGCCTGTCATGATATCGGTGGCTGTTTGAAACCCCCGGGTTCTTTCAGCAAAATCGCTGAAGTTGATGGACGCTGAGACTGTGTCTGCATTCAGTGCACAGAGGATGGTTTGTTTTTCATCATAACGGAAATACACATAGAGGGCTTTTGACGGAATATACTGCATGAGTTTACCCTTTGTAAGGGCGGATGAATTTTTGCGGTAGGTTGCAAGTTTCGAAACATAATCAAACGCGGCATTTTCTCCCGGCGTTCTGCCCGATGCCAGGAATTTATTACTCGCGTCTCCTGGGAATCCTCCGGGGAAATCTTCACGCACCATCGCATCTGATGGATTCTTGAAATTTTTCATGAGGATCTCCGTGCCGTAATACAAATGAGGAATGCCTCTTTCTGTAAGTAACAGGCCTAGACCGATTTGAAAATTATTCCAGTCCTCTCCCACCACGGA
>DATCAO010000471.1:0-3303 GCA_036512575.1 Puia sp. | reverse complement strand
CGAAATATCCAACTGGTAATTTTTACCATACAATAATTCCAGCCTCCGTTTTGCATTTTTCAATCCAATGCCCGCGTTTGCTGTTGATGGATGATTTCCCATCGGATTTTTTATCCGGAAAAACAGGTATTCTGCCTCCAGTTTTAATGAAATGTCAATCTGAATATGATTGACATTATTCTTTACGCCGTGTTTGAAACTGTTTTCTACAAAAAGAATCAGGATCATAGGAGGAATGCTCACCTCTTCTATTTGACCCTCAATTTCGAACAATACCGTTAGTCTTTGTCCGAACCTGAGTTTTTCCAGGTCCAGATAGTTTTGCAGGTAACCAATTTCTTTTGCCAGCGAAACTTTGGCTGAATTGGATTCATAAAGCATATAACTCATGAGGGACGATAATTTCAGCACGACCTCGGGCGCCTGATCCGATTTTTTCAGTGTCAGGGAATATAAATTATTCAGGGTATTGAAGAAGAAATGCGGATGGATCTGGGTTTTCAGGAAATTCAACTCGGTCTCGAGATACTGTTTTTCCCTTTCCTTCATCAACTGCTGGTTGCGGATCCAGTCTTTGGTTAGTTTTATCCCCGTGGTAAATCCGGTCAGGTAAAACAATCCGATGGCCTCCGTGAAAATGTTTTTGAAATTCAAGTCCGACGTATAACCAAATATCGAGGATCCGAAATGAACAAACATTTTCTTCAAAAACTGATCGACCAGGGCCGTCACCAGCAGCGCCAGTGCCAATGAGAAAATATAATACCCGTAACGTTTCCTGTAGATCAGGCTGGGGATCAGGACGTAGATATTGAAATACACGAGTGCTGCGGAAACGGGAAGGAATACGATGTACTGAAAATAAAAAACAGGTTCGCGAATTTCGTAGGCACTGTAAAAAATCAGGCAAAGGAATAAATAATACAGGGTCCAGAATACCAGGTGGTAGGCCCACCTGTTGTTCAGCATGTGGGTTACTCCGACCCCCGGCTCTGCAAAAGCCCCGGGCGCAGAAAATGTTTTATCGGAAGCAGTTTTTACCAGCACCGTTTACTTTTTCTTCAAAATTAGGGTAATAAAAAATCCGGTGGGCCGGGGACTGCAAAGAACCCGAATTGCCCGACGAACGGTATTTTTTGCGTGTTGAAGAGATCAAAAACCCGGCACCCCCACATTTTATACGAAATTTTTCTCAAATAAAAATGGTGTTTTTCCCCTAGCGATGCATCGAATGCTATACTACTTTCGAAGTATGAAAACATTTACATACCAATACCAGGGTGAGACCTTTCAGTCAGCAGTGGAATACTATATGGAGGGAAGAGATCACCGGTACCGAGTACAATTAGGGGAAAGTTTTAGCGTAATCGTGCCTTCAGGATTCCCGGGGCCCAACCATTCGATCGTTTGGGTACAATCTCACAAAGGCAATGAAACCGTGCTGGACCATGAACTGGTTCAGGCGATCGGCGAAGGCGTGGAACGGTCCGGGATGCCTATTCAAAAAGTATCCAGCGCATTTTGAAACGCCGTCCCCGATGCCGGCCCTTTATCCGGAAAACCGCCATCGGGGTGGGTTTCAACCTGTCAAAAATAGTTGGTGTTTCGCCGACGGGATGCATTCCGCTAAGGATAATAAATCTTATCACTCTGTTAAAAGAAAGCAGGGAAGGGATGAACATGCCCATTTAAATGTTTATTTTAGCAGAACGCCCAACCTGGCGATTCAACTCATGAAAACGCTTGCTTATTTTTTACCGGCTTTCCTGATATTATTTGCTGCCTGCAGCAAAAAAGATTCAGGAACAACTACTGTAACACCTGCCAACCTGACCGTCACGGCCGTGGTGAGTACCGACAGCAGTGGAAATGTCAATTTTACTGCTACGGCAACCAATGCGGCTACCTATAGTTTTGATTTCGGAGACAATATCAAACAGCAGGATAACACAGGAACCCTGGTTTACAAATATCCATTTTCAGGTTCGTATACCGTAACGGTTACAGCATTCAGTTCCACCGGCCAGTCGGTAACAAAAACGATCCCTGTTACGGTTGCTGTTGCATTGAAACTGGTTTGGTCAGACGAATTTGACAAACCCGGTTCTCCCGATCCCGCCAACTGGGGTTTCGATCTGGGCACGGGGAGCGGGGGCTGGGGTAATAACGAATTGGAAAACTATACCAACCGGCAGGCCAATGCCATCGTATCCAACGGCACCCTGAAAATCATCGCACAGAAAGAATCCTACAACGGGAGTGCTTATACTTCTGCCCGGATGCTCTCATATAATTTATATTCCTTTCAATACGGAAAAATTGATGTCCGCGCCAAATTGCCCGCGAGCACGGGAACCTGGCCGGCAATCTGGATGTTGGGCAATAACCTCTCCTCCGTTGGATGGCCGGCTTGCGGCGAAATCGACATCATGGAACAGAGTGGCAATCAGAAATCCACCATCTACGGCACCATGCACTATCCCACCGAAGTGGGTCAGTACGGCGACGGATCCACGACCACCATTCCTGATGCGAGCACGGCATTTCATACCTACAGCGCATTGTGGACGCCTTTATATATCAAACTGTATGTAGACAGTGTTGAATATTATAGTTTGAGCAATTACAACGGCCTTCCCTTTAACCAATCGTTTTTTATGATCCTGAATGTGGCGATGGGCGGGAATTTCGGCGGTGCCGTTGATCCGGCATTCACTACCGATTCGATGGTAGTGGATTATGTGCGGATTTATAAATAGAGATGAATCCGGCGCGCATGATTTAATCACTCCATCAATCTTTTTTTCCTGCTGCCCAGAGAATCGCATTGGCAAACATCTTTTTGAATTCGGGACTGTGAAACAGGTTGGCATGGTGGCCCATCTGGAAATATATATTTCTCGCTTTCACTTTTTTGTTTGACCAGATCACCGGATGATCCCCCATTTTTATGTCAGACGGCGGATCATAACTGGATTCATCTACGTTGGCAATCACATGCACCCGCGGTCTCGGGTCCTTATCATAGGTATACCATTCATCGTCGGGTAATGAAAAAGATTCCGGCAGGCCTTTCATCACCGGATGATTTTTGTCTTCCACATGCACCGTTCCGCTTGACCTGGCTGCGATATAATTCTTCCATGTGATACCACCCATAAACTGTGAAAACCATTCCCACATCGGATAACCGTCAAAGGTGCCCAACAGGGACGCATGATGAAAACCGATCCAGCCACCGCGTCCTTCTTCCAGATATCTTTGAAATGCCGTTTTAGACGAATCACTCCACATATAGGGGGG
>DATCAO010000470.1:0-2115 GCA_036512575.1 Puia sp. | reverse complement strand
TTGATTTCATATTTATTTATGGTTTTTAGTCTGTTGATTTGTCCGCCAGGATGGTTCCCTAATCAAATCTACGGCTTTTAATAGCTGTTCCTAGGGGACTGTTAAGTAATTTAACTGTCATATATCATTCATAATCAATGTATTAGTACAATTAAAATTATACTTTAACATTTTTATTTCTTCTGGTTACGAAAGCGCTGATGCCGGTTACCAATATTATACGTGTCTAAACAGCCGGAGGTACTTATCCGGTTTACCCAGTATTGAATAACCCTAAATCCGTCATTATGAAGATTTCAACTCCGGGTGTGTCCCTGAAAACGATGTTAGGTTGTTTTGCGGTCTCTTTCCTGGTTACCGCAGGATTTTGTTCTTTATACATATATATAAAGGCCAGTCCCGCTAAATTGTTCAGTGAGAATTATCATCATTACGACCGTCATATTCTGCGGGGCGACTCTAAACATTCCGCATTGAATGAATACTATTCATCGGGAAAGATGGACTCGGTGATCTGGGACTTTAAGAACCTGAATTCTCCGGTGCCCGAGGAATATTTGCTGGCCGGTATCGCCTATCTTGAACAAAACCAACCTGAAAAAGCCATTGAAACCTTTAAAATCCTGATTCAGAAAAACCAAAATTCCAAGACAGATTATTTCGAAGACGATGCAGAATATTACCTGGCCATGGGTTATATAGACAACCAGGAATCTGAAAAAGCGCTGCCCATCTTTGAAAGAATCAAAGCTGATCCGGAAAACAGGCATTACAGTGATGTGGGTGAAATATTTCTCCTGACTGTGCGGACAGCGATTGCAAAGAAATAAACTTCCAGTAAATACTCAGGTTCTATAAACTGAAAACCTGGAACCCAATTCTTTGAGGCCACCTGTGTGGCCTTAAGGCGTTTCGGGCCATCCCTCAAAAGCGGAAAATAAAAAATGCGATTGCCCAGACTGTTACGGAAATCGCGGCAACTATAGCGACAATGACGAATGGATGGGTGGCCAGGTTCATCCTGATCCGCCTGCTCACTTTATTTTTGGATCGTTTATCAAATTTTGAAAACTTAATCATGCACATCTGGTTTCGTAGCAGTACATGATCTTCTTCCCGTTCATTTCCATAAGATCCGGTCGGTTATTTTTTAAACGGGTATTGGTGCCGCGCGTACCATAGACCGAAACTGCTCACTCCCTGTTACAAAAACGGACAGTTTCAGTCCCTTTGTAAAGTTCAAACGATTGACTAGCAGTGTTTTATTATATGGCATTTTCTTAGCTCTGTAAAAGGATCCAGCATAAATCACCGCCATGTTTAAAAACTACCTCAAAGTCGCTTTCAGAAATTTGTTGCGCAATAAAGGCTTTTCAATTATCAATATCAGTGGTTTTGCCATTGGTATGGCGAGTGCTGTCCTTATTCTGTTGTGGATCCAGGATGAATTAAGTTATGATCGCTTTCACAAGAACCCGGATCGCTTGTGCCAGGTATGGAGCAGCGATGAACTGGATGGTGGCATCAGATCACTTGTATTTACTCCGCAGATGTTGGCGCCTGCCTTAAAAAAAGACTACCCGGAAGTGGAGGATGCCGCCCGCATTGGATGGTCTTTCCCTTCGCTTTTTTCATACCAGGATAAGAAACTGAAGATAACGGGCACATGGGCAGATCCTTCTTTCCTGACCATGTTCAATTTTCCGGTGTTGAGGGGCGATGCGAAAACAGCATTGAAGGATCCGTATTCGGTGGTTCTTTCCCAGAGAATGGCAAAGAAATTATTTGGTGATGCGGATCCGATCGGGAAAATCGTTAAGATCGACAACTCAGATAATTTTACTGTTACCGCGTTACTTAAAGATCCGCCCGCGAATACCCAATTTGAAATTGAATACCTGAATTCTTCTGCATATCTGCAGGCCAAGGGATATTTTGATACCGACTGGACGAATATTTCCATCAGAACTTTTGCTTTACTTAAGTCCGGCGCATCGCTGACCAGTGTCAATAAGAAAATTAAAGACATTCAGGTGCGTTATTCCGGGAACAGGGCCAAGACCATGAGTTTTCTGTATCCCGTCCGCGATGTGCGGCTGTATTCCGATTTCAAAA
>DATCAO010000469.1:0-2902 GCA_036512575.1 Puia sp. | reverse complement strand
CGAATGGATGGTTACGGACGAAGACCGGACCCTGCAGGAAGTGCTGGGCAAAATGCTCACTAAAAGAAATCAGACCCTGTCCACAGCAGAAAGCTGCACTGGCGGATATGTTGCCCACCTGATCACCAGCATACCCGGATCAAGCGTTTATTTCAGGGGTTCTGTGATCGCTTACGACAATGAAATCAAGAAAGAACTGCTGGATGTCGATCCGGGTTTATTATCAGCATACGGTGCCGTAAGTGAAGAGGTCGTGAGGTCGATGGTCGCCGGGATTTTGCAACATATGCAGACTGATTTTGCCATCGCTACTTCGGGCATCATGGGACCCGGAGGAGGATCAGAAAAAAAACCCGTGGGCACTGTTTGGATCGCTGCCGGTGATGCCCGGGAAACGTTTACGCAAAAACTCTGGTTTCGATTTGACAGACAAAGGAATATCGAGCTCACATCAGCAAATGTGCTCAACTTGTTAAGAAGATTCATATTGTCCAGGCGTCCGCCAGACGGCCTGCCAGACTTAATTAATTAATTAATACTTTTGAGAGAATCTAAAGATCATCTTCATGGCGATTGTCGATCTGTTAATGCCAAAAATGGGTGAGAGCATTATGGAGGCCACCATTCTCAAGTGGAATAAAAAACCCGGAGACAGCGTTCAGCAGGATGAATCGTTACTGGATATCGCTACGGATAAAGTGGATAGTGAAGTCCCTTCTACCGCGGCGGGCGTTTTGAAAGAAATCCTTTTTGAAGAAAATGCCGTCATTCCGGTGGGTGCAGTAATTGCAAGAATCGAAACAGAAGTGTTTGCCGGCTTGCCTTCAGATGGCGGCACAGGTCCGGAATCGGAGACTGAAGTTGAAGTTCCGCCATCAGTCGTCCATCCACCAGTCTATGACTTCGATAGTCAGGACCGTCAACCGTCAACCGTTAACCGTCAACCGCCAACCGCCAACCCGCAACCGTCCAACGGCAACGAAAACCGTTTCTACTCTCCCCTGGTTCTGAATATCGCGAGTAATGAAGGCATCAACCTGTCTGAGCTCGAAAAAATTCCGGGAACAGGTAATGAAGGCCGGGTAACCAAAAAAGACATCCTCTCTTATGTAACCAAAAGAAAAGACGGTAACGGGTTTCATACACGCCCGGCTGCAGAGCCCGCTTATGCTTATGGTACGGACAAACCAGGTAGCGGATCTACTTATTATGGAGAAGATAAAAGCCGACAGGTGGAGTCAGTACCGGCCTATGCCGGCGGGAACGTGGAGATCCAGGAGATGGACCGGATGCGGCGACTGATCGCAGAACATATGGTGCGGAGTAAACAGATCAGCCCGCACGTGACGAGCTTCTCTGAAGCTGACGTGACCAACCTGGTTGCCTGGCGCGAGAAAGAAAAAGAGGAATTTGAAAAAAGGGAAGGCACCAAACTCACACTAACGCCTCTGTTTATTGAAGCCCTCGTGAGATGCATTAAGAGATATCCATTAATGAACAGCTCTCTGCAGGGAGATAAAATCATCATTCGCAAAGACATCAATATCGGAATGGCCACTGCATTACCGTCCGGCAGCCTGATTGTGCCCGTGATCAAAAATGCAGACAATTATAATCGGGTCGGCCTCGCCCGCCAGGTAAATACCCTGGCCGGAAATGCAAGGAACAACAAACTAAAACCCGAAGACATTCAGGAAGGAACATTTACATTAACTAATGTGGGCGTCTTTGGCAGCCTGATGGGCACGCCCATTATCAATCAGCCCCAGGTGGCCATCCTGGCAGTGGGCGCAATCAAAAAACGTGCAGTCGTTATTGAAACCGACCAGGGAGACTCCATTGGCATACGGCACATGATGTATCTGTCCATGAGTTATGATCACCGCATCATCGACGGAAGCCTCGGAGCCACATTTTTAACCGCCGTCGCTAAGGAGCTGGAGTCCTTTCAGGGTTGACGGTTGACGGTTGGCGGTAAAGCCCCACACTCCCACACTCCCATACTCCCATACTTTCGTTCCTGCCTTTGGCCATCATAACAAAACGAAAAATTGAGCGTTCTTGTAAGGAGAAGTTTTGTAAATTTCATTAGTTTCTAAACCTAGTACAATGAAAACACTCTCCGAGACCTGGTTTGCCGATGGTTACATCGACTTCGAACTTAAAAAATATACCCTGCTGGCCTACCTGCAGGAAATCAACCGCAACTTCCAGGAAAATAAACTCTACCCCCAGCTTGCTGATGTGATCTTTCATTACAATAACCTGGTTGCCTTCCGCGAAAACAAAAAATTCCTGCAGGAACATTTCCCTAAAAAATTAACCGGCCTGCAAATGGAAAAAATCCAGGTGCTGTATGAACAAATGATCCAGGACGATGAACTCATGCGGGAATTGGAAGACATTATCGGATATTCCACCGAACATATGAAAACAGCCATTACCAACGGAACGGAAATATATGAATTTGTGGAAGACAAACTCAGCATTGTTCCGGTGGGCATACTACCCGTGCATTCCAAGGAAGGATATTTTTTTCTTGCCGACGGTTCCGCAAACGCCACAAGGGCCTACAGTTATTACCTGAGTTTTTTTGAAAAACACGACGAGAAATACCGCAGCATGCGCACTGAATATATTGACTCCTGGCAGCGCAATTTCACCAACACCTACGAGCAGATCAAATCAGAATTATTACACCGCAAACCCGAACTGCCAAATCCTGCTGTGTTTGCGATTGAGACTTCATTGAAATTTCCTTTGGATGAAACGCTCCTGCCCGTGGCAAAACGCAGTCTTGTCCGTTACATATCTACAAAGGCAGCATGAGTTGTCCGCACAGAGGTGGCTCACTTTATTCAGGACCCGCTGATCGTTTCCCTGGACTCATTTACAATTTTCC
>DATCAO010000468.1:0-3352 GCA_036512575.1 Puia sp. | reverse complement strand
TATTTTTATTTCCTGTGAAGAATACTGGGTGGAAGACCATTCTTACTATTCGAATAACGGCTGGCACTACCAGATTACTTACTACTACGGCGATATCTACGGATCAAAGATCAGCGCGAACGGACAGTTTGAATGGCTTCGGAAGATTCCCAAAAGACAGAGGGGATCCATGGGAAGAGGCACTATGGGATTTAAGCTGATCAACGACGCTTCCGGTTTTTATTTTCTCTACCTCGATAATATACACAATATGAACCTGGGAGAGGATGAAGTGCCCAAATACCATGAGGACGGACATGGCGGCCAGGTGATGGTATCCCGGATCGACTATAAAGGAAATACCAGCAAGGAATTGCTTTTTGATACCCGCGAGGAAGACATCATGATCTATCCAACCCAATTCGACAGTATATTCGGCAACCAGTTCATCGGCCGGGCCAGGATCAAAAAGAAATTATTCCAGCCGGTAATGATCAGCACGAAATAGCAGTTGACGGTTGACGGTTGATGGTTGATGGTTGATGGTTGATGGTTGATGGTTGATCTTAACACTTAGCGAAATACAAAAATAGGTCCCTTTGTGGCAAAAATTCAGAGTCTGTTCAGACGCTCTGAATTTTTTATTTTAAAATGAATTCTGCTGCGACAGGATAATACTCATTAATATTCTGAACGACAACCCGTTGAATCGGGATAGGGGAACCGGGGTTATTTTAAAAGAAAAGCAGATGCACTTTGCCTGGATCTTACCGGGACTCTGAAATGCTATATCCCTCGCTTAAGATTCCGGTACAGTTCCTGCCGGTTTCTAAAAGAGTTCTAAAAGGATTCTAAAAGAATCCTGCAACAACTCTAGAACAACTCTAAAAGAACTCTAAAAGAATCCTGCAACAAAAGGGCTTCAACCGGCAGGAAATCCAGACTCCTCATAGAATCCTTGTAAAACGTAGTTGGAAGCCAGGCGCGATGGCTGCCAGGGCAATTTCCGGCATCCGATATCAACAAAAAATAAAAATAATTTTCAGAGCCTCTGAACAGACTCTGAATTTTTGCCAAAAAGCGACCGCATATTTGTGCCGGACAGCGGTGAAAACCGCAATTATTTGAAATTCGTAGCTATTGGTTTGAATTCAATTAGAAATGGTTTGGTAATTTTAGTTGTTTTGCCGGGCGGACGATAAACTTTATGAACGATGTTTGACAAGTATATTTGGATCAGGGACTTTTCTGTACTCAGGGCTGCAGTTTGTTCTTCATGTTTCTTTTTTTTTCTTCTCCATTCGGGTCCGGCCGGTTGTCAGACCCTGTCTTTGAAATCAGCGGTCAGCACCGCATTGAATAATTATGGCACGGTTAAAGCCAAGGGCAGTTACCTCAAAGCATCGCAGGCTTCCGTGAAACAGGCAACCTCGGTGTATCTGCCCAACCTGAACCTCGCAGCCCAACAGGCTTATGGCACGGCAAACGGACAGTTCGGACCCGTCATTGCCATTGGCGGATTGAATGCAGCTTCATCGGGACCTCCATTTCTGACACAGAACTGGAATGCCGCTTTTGGTGGTTTGTACCTGGCGAACATCAGCTGGGATTTCTTCAGTTTTGGCAGGGTGAAAGAGAATGTGAAAGTGGCCGAGGCGGAGGTGGTTCAGCAATCCACCGACCTGGACCAGGAAAAATTTCAGCTGGAAGTGAAAGTCTCCGGCGCCTACCTCAACCTCCTTGCGGCCCAGCGAATCAGGATTTCGCAGGAGAAAAACCTGGGGCGGGCCATGGCCCTCCTGGTGGTCGTTTCAACGCGTACCAAAAACGGATTGAACCCCGGAGTGGATTCCTCTCAGGCAGGTGCCGAAGTATCCAGCGCTAAAATCTTGCTGACCAACGCAGTGAACTTCGAGGCGGAACAGACGAGCCAGCTGGTGGAACTGATGGGTTTAACTTATCAGGAATTTCTGCTGGATACGGTTTTTATCAGACGCATTCCGGCGTCACTGACTGATTCAATCCCCTTTAACCAGGACCAGCATCCGCTGCTGAAATTTTATCAAAGCCGCATCGATCTGAGCCGGCAACAGGAAAAGTATTTTGATCGCTACAAATATCCGGTGTTCTCCCTGGTGGGTGTGGTACAGAGCAGGGGATCAGGATTCTCCAGCAATTACAGCCAGATTGAGCCGGACGCATTTACTCATAGTTATTGGGATGGTGTGAAACCGGTCAGCAGCAATTACCTGTTCGGCATCGGTGTCACCTGGAATTTAACGAATCCCATCAGGGTACGCCAGCAGGTTACTGCTCAGGAATGGACATCGAAGGGTTTGCAGGATGAATATGAACTGGTCAGCCAGCAAATCAAAACACAACTCGCCCTGGCCGATCAGAAAATAAAATACGCCATTGCCAATTACAACGAAGCCCCGATTCAAATGAAAGCCGCTTCGGATGCCTATTTGCAAAAATCGGTTTTATACAGGAACGGACTCACCAATATCGTGGATGTTACGCAGGCATTGTATGCGCTGAACCGCGCGGAAACCGACAGGGACATTTCTGATAACAATGTATGGCAGGCCCTGCTGCTTAAAGCAGCTGCCAGCGGGGATTTTGGTTTATTCGTAAATAATATTCAATAGATGCTGAAGAGTAATAAAGGCTTTTAAATACCTGATTTAGTATTCAACAATTTCTTTCTCATGGGTTTAATCAGAAGCGCGCTCAGAAAACCAATATCGATCCTGGTTATCGTAGTGGGTTTATTCTTTTTCGGAGTGAACGCCGTGCGAAATATCAAGATTGATATTTTTCCCGAGCTGAATCTTCCGGTCATTTATATTTCCCATCCCTATGGCGGTTTTACACCGACACAGATGGAAGCCTATTTTGGAAAACAATATGTGAATCTCTTATTATATGTATCCGGCGTAAAGAGCATTGAGACCAAAAATATCCAGGGACTTACTTTAATGAAACTGACTTTTTATCAGGGCACCAACATGGCGCAAGCCGCTGCCGAGGTAGCCACTTTTACCAATAGGGCGCAGGCGATTTTCCCATTGGGCTCGCAACCGCCTTTTATCTTACGCTTTGATGCTTCCACATTACCCATCGGTCAGTTGGTATTGAGCAGTAAGGTGCGCTCAAATAATGAACTCATGGACCTGGCCAATGTATATGTGCGTGCATCGTTTACTTCCATACCGGGCCTGGTATCTCCTGCACCATTTGGCGGAAACGTAAGGACTGTTGTGATCAAAGTAAACCCTGAGTTACTCCGGATTCATCACCTGACACCAGACCAGGTGGTAGAGGCGCTCAGAAAACCAATATCGATCCTGGTTATCGTAGTGGGTTTATT
>DATCAO010000467.1:0-2676 GCA_036512575.1 Puia sp. | reverse complement strand
CGCTGACACCGATCGTGTGAAAGATGAGCCCGAGCAAATCCGTTTTATTGATGCTGGTTTTTACAGATTGGGCCAGGTCGTTCAGGTGCATATTGCAGGGATTTCCATCCCAACCCATGCTGGCAATGCCCACCTGGGCTTTTTTGAAATCAGCTTCAGTGAATCCAATGGCATAATACATAGCTTGTGCCCCGGGCTGGCTTTCATCTTGTGTTAAGGTCTTCGAATATTTGTTGAGTTCATGCATGGTAATAAAAAAATAACCCGCCTTTTTGGAGGCGGGTCGTTATAAAAATTTTTAATTTTTAACGCGATCAGACGCCTCCGGGCAGAGCCAGCACAATAATAATAATGACCACCACGAGGCGTGCGATCAGAGATTTACTATATATACTGCTTTGCAACATGAAGACGTGTTGAATGCGAATATACGAACCGCAAATGATAAAACAAAGAACTAAATGATCGTCGATTTCCTCAATGCAATATTTTCCTGGTTGAGTTCGGAACCGGATATTTTTCCAACCAGGTAATCGCTGATGAGTTCTCCGATAGTCGTAGTAAAGTAAAAATTCACCGGATCAATATCCTTGGTAACAAAACCATTGGTTAACGTCCACTCGACAGCTTCCCGAACCAGTCCGGCTTCCTTATAAAGTCCGAAATGATCCAGCATCATGGCCGCTGAAAGCACGGATCCCAGCGGATTGGCGATATCTTTTCCTGCTGCCTGCGGGTAAGAACCATGGATGGGTTCAAAAAGTGCCGGCCCCTTGCCAACGGAGGCGGAGGGCAGCAAACCCAGTGAACCACTGATCACGCTGGCTTCATCAGAGAGGATATCCCCGAACATATTCTCCGTCAGGATCACATCAAACTGCTTTGGGTTCACGATGATCTGCATGGCTGCGTTATCAACGAAAAGAAAATCGAGACTCACCGTTGGATATGATTTGGCAATTTCCTGCACTACTTTGCGCCAGAGTCTTGAGGTTTCCAGTACATTGGCCTTGTCTACAAGGGTTAATTTTTTTCTTCTCAGTGCAGCCTGCCTGAATGCAAGGTGTGCGATGCGTTCGATCTCCTCTTTACTATAAGTGCATTCGTCGAAAGCGCTGGTCTGATCTGCGCTGGTTTCTTTTTTACCAAAGTAAATTCCGCCTGTCAATTCGCGGTAGATGATAAAATCAACACCTTCAATATTTTTTGTTTTCAGCGGCGACAGATGATGCAGCGAAGGATACGTACTGATAGGTCGGATATTGGCGAAAAGCTGCAGCGACTTTCTTAATTTAAGTAAACCCTGTTCCGGCCTCACTTTAGCCGTCGGATCATTGTCATATTTAGGATGACCGATCGCACCAAAGAGAATGGCATCGCTTTCCAGGGCCAGTTCAATAGTTTCATCGGGCAGCGGGTTGCCAGTTTTATCGATTGCGACCGCGCCCATCAGGCAATACCGGTATTGGAATTCATGATGAAAACATTCAGCAATGGCATTGAGCACTTTTACTGCCTGACGGGTTACTTCCGGACCGATCCCGTCGCCTTCAATTACAACAATATTTTTTTTCATAACGTTTTCAGATGGTGATGGATTTATTTTCGAACGCTGTAATTTCATCTTTCATACTCAGCAGGTAATCTATATCGTCATAGCCATTGAGCAGACAGGTTTTTTTATAAGGACTGATCTCAAAATTTTCTATCCATTCTTTCTGATCATGTCCGTAAAAACTGATTTCCTGGTTTTCGAGATCTACCGTGATGGGGGTTGAGGGATCCTGGTCCACCGCCGCAAAGAATTTCTTTAGGTAATCATCTGATACCGTTATAGGCAGCAGGAAATTATTCAGGGCATTATTTTTAAAAATGTCGGCAAAAAAACTGCTGACGACCACATCAAATCCATAATCCTTGATTGCCCAGGCAGCATGTTCCCTGGATGAGCCGCAGCCGAAGTTTTTCGCGGCAACTAAAATTTTCCCGTCAAAGCGGGCATCATTCAAAACAAAGGCCGCCCTTGGTTTTTGCTCATCGTCATTTTCATATCGCCAGTCGCGGAATAGATTTTTACCAAATCCATCCCTGTTGGTGGCTTTGAGAAATCGCGCCGGGATGATCTGATCGGTATCCACGTTCTCGATGTTTACTGGAACAGCGGTACTGGTTATCTTTTTTATAGCTTTCACAATAATATTTATATTTTTCTTTTTTGTGATGTGATAAACTTGGAATTGTGCATATGAGGGAAAGTGAAAATTAAATGTGAAAATGACAATGTGAGAATAGAATTTTGATAATGTCCCACAAATTTGAACTCTCTGATCATCATTTTTAATTTTCAAATTATCATTGGTCATTCCATTTTCTCTTTCCCACATATGCACAATTTCACGTTCGCCACATTATATCATTTCTCTGACATCAGTTACTCTCCCCGTAATCGCTGCAGCTGCTGCAGTCAGCGGGCTCGTCAGAAAAGTCCGCGCGTTCGGTCCCTGCCGTCCTTCAAAATTCCGGTTACTGGTGGATATGCAATATTTTCCAGCGGGAATTTTGTCTTCATTCATACCCAGGCAAGCTGAACATCCCGGCTGGCGAAGCAAAAATCCGGCATCGGCGAAAACCTTGTCTATGCCTTCAAGGTGTGCCTGTTGCTCTACCTGTTTGCTG
>DATCAO010000466.1:0-3283 GCA_036512575.1 Puia sp. | reverse complement strand
TTCCATGGCCGTTACAAAAGCATCAAAAAGAACCGGAGCCATGGCAGGCGGGAAATCCTTATGACGGTAGTTGTTATTATATCCCTTGAGCATGGTTTCCAGGGACCGGAGATTTTTAATTTTCATCTGGCCGCTCAGCGTGGAATCCAATTCAATTTTTTCCTGCAACAGATCTACCTGCCTGATCATCACATCCGCGATCTGGAGGTTGATATTTTCATCATTGGAAGCCTGGATGATCTCATCCGCTTTGCCATCAAGGCTGAGGAGACGTTTTTGTTCCCGGTCGATGTTTTCATGCCATAATTTGCGTTCCTGCTGTATTTTGAATGCCGGATTTACAGTTTGGGCGACGAGGGAGCCCATCACCAGCAGGGAAAACGGAATGAGAAGTAAACGAAAGCATTTTTTCATAATAAGGTGGTCCGACACGGAAAAACAAAAATACAGCCATTTCCGGGATGTGCAAGCTGGTTCGCGGTTGGCGGTTGGCAGTTGGCGGTTGACCGTTGACCGTTGACTGATCGGCGTTAAGTGTCAGGCTTTAAGCGTTAAGCCTTAAGCTTTAGGCCCTAAGCCTGATTTCCAGTATTAAAAAATTGTAAACTCAGGTCTTTTCATCTTCATGACGCTTTATTTCGTTTAGGTTTGCGTAAATTTTTTGTTAATGGATGCCAAAGGCAAGAAAATTCTGATCGCAGACGATGAGCCGGACATCCTGGAAGTTCTCCAATATAACCTCGTCCGCGAAGGGTACGAGGTCGTAACAGCCCGGGACGGCGACGATGCCCTGATCAAAGCGAAAACTTCACATCCCGATCTGATCATCCTGGACATCATGATGCCAAAGAAAAGCGGGGTGGAAGTATGCGAAATATTGCGTTCCCAACCAATTTTTCACGATACCCTCATACTCATGCTCACCGCATTAAGTGATGAAGGATTTCACATCAAGGGGCTGGAAAGCGGCGCCGACGATTACGTGAACAAACCGGTAAGCCCCAAGGTGATCGTTAGCCGGGTAGGTGCATTGTTACGTCGTTCCAACAAAGAGTCTACAGAAAAAACCCTGAAAAGAGGCAATCTCAGCATAGATCCCACGAAATTTGAAGTAGTCGTCGACGACCGACAGGTAACCCTGGCCAAAAAAGAATTCGAACTGCTTTATTTGCTGGCCTCCCGTCCGGGAAGAGTATTTTTGCGAAATGAAATCCTGAACCAGGTATGGGGTAATGATGTTATTGTAGGAGACCGCACCATAGATGTGCATATCCGCAAGATCCGCCAGAAACTCGGGCTTGACTGCATTACTACTGTAAAAGGAGTGGGTTATAAGTTCGTGAATTAAATGCTCAACACGCAGAATCTTACCCCCAGGCAATTGTCTGCATTAGCAGCACTGGTCATTTCAACCTTTGTAGCGGTGGGCCTGTATTTCCTCACTTTTAAGTGGAATTACGCCCTGATTTCACTTTCCCTCGCCTTCGGGTTTTCCTATTTTATCATTCAACTGGCCATCGAAACCTTCATCAACCGGAAGATCAAACTGATTTATAAATTCATTCATCAGACCAAGGCTACCAGGAAAGAGGAAGTTTATTTCAAATACATCCTCCCAAAAAAATCTATTGAGGAGGTCCGGGAAGACGTGGAAAAATGGGGTAACCGCCAAATGGAGGAAATAGAAATGCTTCGGAAAAACGAAGCTTTTCGCAAAGAATTCCTGCAAAACCTTTCTCATGAATTCAAAACACCCATTTTTGCGATCCAGGGTTATGTGGACACACTGCTGAACGGTGCGATGGACGATATAAAAGTTAAAAAACGTTTTCTTGAAAACACAGAACGTAACGTGGAAAGGCTGGTCAACCTGGTGAATGATCTGGATGAAATTTCCAAACTGGAAAGCGGGGAACAATTGTTACTAAAACAGAATTTCCAGATTCAGGACCTCATTCGCGAAGTCTTCGAATCCCTGTCGATTAATATGCAGGATAAAAATCTTCGAACCGGTATCAAAAAAGGTTGTGAATACCCGATCCTGGTTTTTGCCGACAAGGAAAAAATCAGAATGGTTTTACTAAACCTCGTGGAAAACGCTTCAAAATATGGCAAATTAAATGGAAGCATAACTGCCAGCGTATACAAAACGGATGGCAGGCATGTACTCGTGGAAATTACCGACGACGGAATAGGCATTGAAGAAGAACATCTGCAGCGGATCTTTGAAAGATTCTACCGTACGGATTCTGCCCGCAGCCGAGACAAAGGGGGCACGGGTCTCGGTCTGGCAATTTGTAAACACATCATAGAAGCCCATGATCAGGCCATCCACGTGCGAAGTACTCCCGACGTAGGTACTTCCATCGGGTTTACGCTGGAATCAAAAAAAGATTAGTGGCCTGTGGCGAAATGAAAACAAACGATTTCGCATACGCTCCTGTTTACCTTATATCATTCTTCCCATAAACGGATCGCTGTATCCGGATTCGCCCGTCTCCACCCGTCCTGCATACCTTTTTTCGAACAAATCGCTGCCCGTGACTTTCACCGAAAAATCATACCATCCGAATTGTTTTGACAGCTGAATAGATACAATCATTTTCCCGGTTTTCTTTGAAGATGCAGCCAAAATTCTTTTTATTGACGGATTTCCGTAAGAATGATCAACGACTTCAATTTCCATGGGACTATCGGACTGATTACTTAGAGTAAGATCAATGTTACCTGTTAATTTTTGGGGCATATTTTGCTGATACGCACAACGAATACTGATCATGGGATCAAACACGGATCCCTTGAATTCCCGGAAAAAACCGTTTGGTCCGTAAACCCTCAGATGATAGATTCCATTTTCAAAATTATTTAATGGCCATATAGCGGATACCTGATCGGCTGGTTTCACTGCGAAAGCCCAGGTTCGAAGATCTTTAAATTCAGCAACTCCGTTTTCATCATGAATATACCTGCCGGGCGCGTACACATTGAATGGTGAACCCAGTGTTTTTTTTCCAAACACCTGATCACTCGATTCAAAACGAATCCCAAACGCATTTTTATCTGCATTTAAAACACCGTCTGCATATAGTTGATACGAGAGACCATTGGAGGGCTTAATACCCTTTTCCTGCTTTGGCATCCAAGGGGAGGCATAAGGGTCTGTTTTAAATTGGCTGATCTCCTCCTGACTCAACACTTTAAAGTCGTCCGGGAGTTTCTTAAATTTTGCATTGTATACCGATTCCATGAATGCAACTTTCTCCAGGTATTCCAGTCCGTGAGA
>DATCAO010000465.1:0-5178 GCA_036512575.1 Puia sp. | reverse complement strand
GCGAAGCAAATCAAGATAAGCATTCAAGCTTCTCGCCTCTTCCAGATTGCCTTTAGCCTTGCCGGAAATAGACGACCACTTATCTTTTTCGATTGTCCGTTTGGTGGAAATTTCCATCCGCTGTCCGTCAATGGTGACCCGCAGATAAATGGCAAGTAATGAGGCGTTTTGAGATTTTGTTCTTTTTCCATGAAACAGCACACTGAGTCTGGTGTCCATAAATACCCTTTTAACTGTTTAAAATTAGATTCCCTGAGACTGGAAGTCAAGATGTCCAAATGCTGGACTGCCTGACTGGCCTTGGTTTCGGGAAAATTCGGGAGTCATCGTACTGACACATGGATGACTCCCGAATTTGTACCCTGAACTCTGGGTAATTTTGAACAATTCCGGATGGGTCTAAAAACAGAAAAGCCCGTAAACCAATAATTTACGAGCTTTTGATTTGTTTTGATAAGTTACTCAGCGGAGAGGGAGGGATTCGAACCCCCGGAAGTTTGACCTTCAACGGTTTTCAAGACCGCCGCAATAGACCACTCTGCCACCTCTCCGGGCGCAAAATTAGGGTTTGGCGAATGATAGCAAAATATAATTGCTGTTTTCCTTGACTATTCTTTGTCCTTCAATCTTTTACCCGCGATAGAGAACCGCATTTTTACAGCAAATCGACCGGTTTAGCGTACGGCGAAAGACATCAAAAGTCTAGTAATCAGGTTGCAATTATATAGACTCATCTCAGACGAAATCCAGACGAATCTCAGACGACAAAAGACCTAAAAAGACGTAAGAAGACGTAAGACCAGAAAATATTCGGGAGAAAAAGTCGTTATTCCGGAAAACGGAAATATGTCGGAAGTTAAAGAAAACTATATCGTACAGGGCACTTCGGGAAGGATCGGAAAGCTGGTGGTATATAAAATCATCAATGGGAAAACCTTTATGACAAAATACCCCGACCGCAGCCAAGTAAACTATACCAAAGAGCAAATCGAATTTAGGAAAATTTTTGCTGAAGCCGCAAAGTTTGCCAGTGAAATTGTAAACGATCCGGTTAAAAAATCAACCTATCCCCGCCAGGGCCGGAAATCCATTTACCATTGTGCACTCTCCGATTTTATGACAGAATATAAACGAAAGAAAGCAGAGGATATGTCTGCCGATGGGGATTAATATTAAACATCAGCAACGGCTTCTTCACCGTAAAGCTGATCCCGGAACGACAGTGACGGAGAAGGAATGAATTCACCCAGACCAAGCTGATCCCATTTGACATCAACCGCAGCGATGGTCTTTTCTTCGGCGACGATAATATTCGGCCAGTCCCGGTGAAAATTATCCAGGGCTTCCGTTTTGGTGGTGCCGTCGAGGCCCATACACGCCTGCAACTTGTCGCCCACCCTTCCTTCAAATAAAAAAGAATCTCTCTTCGGATCCAGGTTATTGCAGAACCGCCAAAGCGCGACGGGCAGATCAGAAGGATTTATATTTTCATCAATATAGAGGATCAGTTTCACGCCGGATTCCCGGTAGATGGTTTCAGCAAAAGCAGCATGCAGTTCCCGTACATGTCCCTTGCGTTTCTTGGAAACCGAAAGAATCAGACAGGGAATATCCCTTTCCAGTAAATGCCGGTTCACGGCTTTGATCTCTGGAAATTTGTCAAGCCAGTCATTGTCCGGCAGATACATATTTCCTTCTGCCGCATAACGGTCGTCTATTTCTTCTTCGAATTTTTTTGTTCCGTCGATACACATTTTTCCGCCAAAGCCCAGCTTACTGCAACTGTGATCCAATACATCCATGGGTCCCTGCGCAAAGGCGATATCTGTCGCGGGATTCAGGTTTTTGAAAACATATCTTGCCAGGGAGAGGTAGTCGGTGATGGAAACGCCTTCATCCACAAGCACCAGGATTTTATTGAACATCATCTGGCCCGCACCCCACATGGCACTCATCACTTTCTGTCCATGACCCGCAAAACTTTTATGAATCCGGGCGATCACTAGGTTATGAAATACGCCTTCCACCGGCATTTCCATGTCCACGATCTCGGGAATCATCATCATTTTCATGGGTGCGAGGAAAATTCTTTCGGTAGCTTTTCCCAGCCACGCGTCCTCCTGCGGAGGTATGCCAACGATCGTTGCGGGATACATTGCATTTTTCCGATGGGTGATGGCGGTAACATGGAAAGCCGGATACCAGTCAGGCAAAGAATAATACCCGGTATGATCGCCAAAAGGTCCTTCCCATAACAGCTCTTCCATGGGATCAACATACCCTTCAATGATGATGTCCGCATCAGCAGGCACTTCAATTTCAGGTTGTGTTAAACAGCGCACGAGTTCCACTTTCTTTTTTCTCAAAAATCCTGCAAGCATATATTCATCCACGTTATCCGGCAGAGGCGCAGTTGCGGCATAAGCATACACAGGATCACCACCAAGTGCAACGGCCACGGGCATGCGCTTTTTTAATCTCTTATACACTTCGAAATGGCGGGCGCTCACTTTGTGTTTGTGCCAGTGCATGGCCGTAAGCTGTTCACCCATAAGCTGCATGCGATACATGCCCACATTGCGGATGCCGGTTTCCGGGTCCTTGGTATGAATCACGGGCAATGTGATAAACGGCCCACCGTCTTTGGGCCAGCAGGTGATGATGGGCAGTTTATATAAATCGGGATTTTCGAAAATGATGTCCTGGCATTCGCCTTTCCCGCGTTTTACTTTGGGCATCCAGGCTGCAAACTGTGAAAGTTTAGGCAGGATCCTGAGTTTATCGAGTATGGATTCTTTGGGACCCGCAAGCATTTTGAAAAGGAATTCAATCTCTTTACTGATATCATCCAGCCGGGATACGCCGAGGGCAATGCACATTCTTTTTTCGCTTCCATATGCATTCATCAGCACCGGAAAATCATAACCTGTATTTTCAAAAAGAATGGCTTTGTTGCGGGCGGGCGTTTTACTGATCCGGTCGGTGATTTCGGCCATTTCCAACCTGGGATCTACATAAGTTTTGATCCTCACCAGTTCTCCAGCTGTTTCCAATGCTTTTAGAAATTCCCCTAAATGATTAAATGCCATCTTGAAGTTTAGATCGCAAATTTAATCCATTCCCGTCATTGAACAGGCGAAGGACAGTCTGTTCTTCCCCTTCCATAGAAACCATCGTTTCTGTTGAGGATGGCAATGCTCACGCGGATGCCGGTATAATAATACATGTCTTTATATTGGGGACTGCCGCGTTTGGTACCGGCAGGGGGATAAGGCGCGCCTCCCTTTAATTCATCTCCGCGATAGGCCATTTCCACAGCGTTGCTGCCTTTCGCATTTTGAAGGATGGCCTGATCCACATAACGGTTACTCACGTCGTCGAGGTAATCAGTAAATGTTTTACGGAAGCCCACTTCATATGCAAGTACAATATTCTCACTCACACGGAATTTGATTCCGGCGCCAAAAGGAATGGCGAATTGCGTGAGGTTATAAGGTTTTTGATCGGGATATTGAGGCAGGCCCTCTCCCTCTGTACTCAACGGACGCAGGTAGAGTCGGCGGCCCAGGCTATCGAATGCATAAGGATCATAGTGATAAACAGCAATGCCGCCGAATACAAAGGGTGAAAATCTCTTTTGTGTGATGTCCAGAAAAGTATACTCGCCGAGCAGGTTCCATTCGATTACAGTCGATTGAAAACTCAGGTTACGGGGCACGAGGTCGGGTGAATTAAACTTGTCCGCAGCGCCAATATGCATGACCATAATATTACTGATCGCAGAAAAATTCCGGGTAATATCATACTGTGCGCCGGCTCCGAAAGCAAAATAAGACTGATCAAACGTATAGGCTTTATCCTGCAGGTCACCGGAATAGTTGGAAAGGCCTCCGGTAAGGTTTACATGCCAGCGCTGGGCCTGTATCATCCCGGGTATCAATACGAGGGACAGCAATATCGACTTCATGAAAAAAAGATTTCGTTGACGGAATAAAATTCTTCAACGAATAAGGGATTTAGGACCGGAATTCAGAGGATTGGAGAAATGCTTTGGACAGACGCACTAACGCAAACTACGAGCCATTTATTGAAGGGGTTGGGTTAAAAATAGCTTGAATTCCTCCTGTTTGCAAGCTGAAATACCCTGTTTCCCCAACAAATTGTATGTTTTTTAACTTTCCGGGTTCCCCCGGGCTCGAAGACCGGGATGTAAGTGGTTAATCTCAAAGGCTTTTCCCATTCTAGAAGACTTCCCCCAGGTTCACAAAGAACCCCCTGGATCCCTGTGTTCCCCAGGCATAGTCCAGGGCGAGATTGGTTCTTGAAAATTTATTCAGCATAATGCGGATGCCCAATCCGGCACCCGGAGAGATCACAGCATATTTACCGGTCAATATATCAGAAAAGGTTTCTGCATTTACAAAAACGACCCCTCCGAAAAGCCCGTTGCGCGAGACGACGAAGCGGTATTCGGCTTCCTGGTCAATCATATTCAGGCTCCTGAATCTGCCTTGTATATATCCCCTGCCCGTATTGCTGTACTCGTCCCAGCCGGTACTGGGAAGTAAAAGATAAGGAGGCGTTCCGCCCAGTGTGAACCAGTTATAACTCCAAAAAGCGACAATATTTCTTGAGCCCTTCGGAAAAGGAATATAGGTTCTGAATTCGAGCAGCAGGGATTGCCAGTTGGCGTCACTGCCCATGAATGTAAATTTTGGCTGGAAGAGTATATTGGCATACATGCCTTTTTGCGGGTTGATGGGATTTCTGCGGGAATCATATTTTATTGCAAAGGAAAGACCAGATGCCTTCTCTGTTGCGGCGTACCCATATTTTTCAAAATCGCTTTCGTCACCCTGCGGCGGATCTACTTCCTCAATATCCCAGAAATAATCAAAGTCGTACCCGATTCCTGCATATAGGTCTTTGGCAATTTTTTTAAGTACGGCCTGGTGTAATTTGATATAGGAATAGTCGAGGTTATAACTGCTGTCCTGCTGGGTATAACCTCCCAATCCAAAAGTTTGAGAAGGATATTTCAGAAACCGCCAGTCTGAAAGAATATTATATTCATTGTTCCTCGTCCAGATGCTGAAGGCGATGGGAAAAATAACCTGACTCTTGGCTGTATATGCAATACTGGTCAGGACAGTAGAAATGTTTTCTGTTTCGTGGTTA
>DATCAO010000464.1:0-3248 GCA_036512575.1 Puia sp. | reverse complement strand
AGGTTAACCAGGGCGGACCGGCCAAAATCAAAATGACTCCTGGTCTCGCATTGTATTTAAAATACTATTACCCCGATGCCACCACGATTATGGACAGTATTGGCCAAAATCCTTTTCTCAAAGATTTTTTTTCAAATGGCGGATCAGCGGGATTTACATTGGGAGGGGCAGTGAGTGTTCTCGGGACTGCCATCGGCAACGCGAATGTGACTACTTTCACTGACGGCCTCGCCAAATTTTTAGTAGCCAGGGCAAAAGAAGAACTGAACGTGGCCTTTTTCAGAAAATTCCAGGACTGGCTGACTACCCATCCCGAAGCAGAAATTCTGTTCCCTTCAACGGCTGAGGTTATCGGCTCCGTCGCTTCCTATAACTATGCCGCGATATTGCCGGCACTTTCCGCCGCGTTTCAAAAAGATTTTAATGCCATCGGTACCAACCTCCTCAAACTCAGGGACGTTTCCAACTACGCGGGATATGGCACCATAGACCAGGTCACCACCAAGGCCGATATCATTACCAAATACCTGAATATCGAATTGGGTGGAAGATCCATCATGGCGGGCGTAGTCGGAATCAACAGCATCATCAAAGGAAATAATCCCGCCCAGGTGATCGCCGATATTGCAGAAGATCCAAGCTGTGATCAGGGGATAGTAAATGACAACCTCAGCAACTCTGTTCATTTCATCAACATGCTCTCCCAGTCCTTACGAAGTGCGGATACCGACCGGGTCTGGATTACGAAAAAAGAGGCCCGCATTTTTACGGAGGATATCATTTCCCTGAAATTATATTTTGGACTATTATATGCGATTGACCGGAACAGCCCCCATCCGATAAGTTTTCACTTCAAGGGTACAACCGTTACGCTTCAAAACATCCTGACCAAACTGGCGGATGTCTGGAATATTGTTGATGGCATAAAATTCCGGCAGCATTTTAAAACGATCGTCACGACTGCCAGTGAGGTAGCCGACAATACCATTCCCCTGCTGGCGGAAAATAATAAATCCGGTACTGCGTCCATCGCGGACTATGCAGATTATACCAGTTCCATATCGAACCTGATCCGTCAGGCTGCAAATCTTTTACAATATGATTCTGTCCTGAATCCCATTCATAGTGCAGTATTGAACGACCTGGTTGTATTTACAGCTGTTGTTGACGATGTGACCAGCAGCTGTTACGATATTAAAATTCAGAATTATGGCGCACTGGTTATCCATACCGCCGATATACTCGGCTATGTTTTGAGCGGCCGGTACAAATTCAGGGCAGACTATATTAAATACGGAAGTTTCATGGCCAGTATACTTACAGCAAAAAATTCCGATGAAGTCGCATCGGCAATCGATGCCGCCGTTCTGCCGGCGGGCAGCTCCTCCGTAAAACGGGAAACGGATTTTAATATTTCGCTCAATGCTTATCTGGGCCTGTATGGAGGAATCGAATACATGCCCGTGCTGAAAACCCAGCAGAAAGCCTTTAGTATGGGTGTTACTGCACCGGTAGGTATTGCGTTCAGCTGGGGCAATTTCGGAAAGGGATCAAAAAATACAAAGGGCGGGAAAAGCGTGACGCTCTTTGTTTCCTTAATAGATATTGGCGCTATGGCAGCTTTTCGTTTTAATAATGACAGCAGCGATGTCGCTTCCACCGTACAGCTAAAAAATATTATCTCACCTGGTATTTATGGATATTATGGCCTGGGTAAATGTCCCTTATCCATTGGCCTCGGAGCACAGATCGGTCCCCAGTTAAGAGGTATCACCGCCACAGACATTAATATCAACAACAATTTCTACATCCGGTTTGCATTAAATGTAGTGTTGGACATTCCGTTTTTTAATTTTTACACCCGGCAGAATAATTCGGACTGAATCCGCTGAATGCAATAATCTGTTGCCGGTTTATTTGGTGCACATGCATCAAATAATTTCCAGGCCGAATACCTACAATATGAAAAAGTTCAGGCAAATACTCAGCTGACCTATTTAGAATCAAGCTTTTCCCTCCCGAACGTTTTGCCTGATCAAATTGAGCAGATCCTCGAATTTATCTGCAGGGACCAGTTGTTTATCAACTAAAAAAGAACTTCTCCCATTCCGGTCGAAATTCAAAAACACATAATCCCTGTACAGAAAAAAAGTTAAGAAAGTAGCCCACTTGTATTCACTTCTCCCTACAGGGTTTTCATATTTGACGCCTCCTTCACTAAGGATGGTTTTTGATTCATTGGAGTTTTTGTATATGATCCGGCCCCGATAACCCGCCTCATCCATAAAAGCCACCTTCGCTTTTCCCAATCTGAACAGGGAGGCCGAAACCAATATGATCCAAATGATTCCCGCTACCAGGGCTATACTCGTCGAATCCTTATCGGTTTTGATTTCTGTTTGATGGCTAATCTCATTCTGGTGTTCCGTTTTGATGTCCCAGTCACCTACCGGGAACAATCCGAATATCAACAATAAAATACCAATGCCATATTGTATCAGATATGTTCTCTGGTTTTTTCTAACAAAAAACGCCCATAGTGCTCTATTTTGTTCCAGCGAATGCTGATAAGCCTCATTGTCGTAAATGATTATTTCCATACAATCTGATCTGATTATATCCTATTGAATAAAACTACCCCACATTTCCCGTCCCGCACTGCGATAATAAAAAAATTTATCGATATGAGTTAATATATCGTCCATGCCTAAGCGTTTTCATGTAGTCCGCGCCGACCCCCGCGGATTCTTTGCCTGCCAATAATAAAAACCGTATTTTGCTATCTTACGGAACAAAACAACCTGATCATGGTACTAAAAAGAATGTACTTAGGCATTTTTCTTTTGTATATGCTTTCCTGCTCCAAAAATAACTCCACGACTCCGAATACACCAGTCGTCAATTGCAAGATCACAGCTGCATCTCTGGTATCCGGAACCGGAGTGCATGTCGGCGATTATACTTTTCAGTATAATACCGACGGAACACTGGCGGGATCCCTATATGCAGCGGGTATATATTCCGACACGGTTTCTTATAAATATAATGGCAAACTAATCTATCGCAGCGTGGCCGCAGGAATCAATTCCTCTGCCGACACGATTACATTGAACAATGCAGGAATGGAAGTCATGGACAAGGCCCGGATCGGCACAAGCATATACCTGACCAATTACAGTTACGATGCGAATGATCTGCTAACGACCTTTTCCCAACAGCAGGATGCCTTTCCGCCCATCTCCTCTACT
>DATCAO010000463.1:0-16727 GCA_036512575.1 Puia sp. | reverse complement strand
TGAGCTGTATAGCTACGGCGCTGATCAGGATGGGCATTTCAGCACTTTCCTTCACCTCGATATAGTGAAAGCGGCGTGATTTTCTGAATAAGAATGTGCGGAACAAAAACCTGCGCTGGTCTTCAAGGTTAAGGCGGTTGTAATAGCGGATGTATTTGGAAACCACGCTGTGGTAGAAGGTCTCACATTCAATGAATTTATGCTGCTGGCGCCTCACATACAGTTTATTGAACAAAGTCGTGAGGGGTCGGTGAAGGATCAGTACGGCCGTAACCAGGACTACAATAATAATAAATTCCATAAGGTCCGTTTTTCGTTTTGATTGCGTCAGGTTGGTCCGATCAAAAACAGGCGGCCTTACAAGGTATGGATTGGGTTGTTTTAAGTTAGATTGGAATGATCAGGAAGGGTTTAATCATGAGGAGGTGAATCGTACGGATGGATACAAGATAAAAACTATTTTTTATAATTGAAAGGGGGTACAAACGGTTTTTTAAATTATTTAAACCTTTTCTCACAAAGGGTCATTGCCCTACCTTTGCCGGCTAATCGAGGAATAATGTTCAGAACAAACACCTGTGGTGAGCTGAGACTGGGAGACGTAAACCGGGAAGTAACCCTGGCGGGCTGGGTCCAAACCCTCAGAAAATTTGGTGGGATAACCTTTATAGATCTCCGTGACCGTTATGGAGTTACGCAGCTTTTGCTGGATGAAGCCCAGAACGCGGCGCTGGTCGAAAACCCCCTGGGCCGGGAATTCGTGATCCAGGCAACCGGTTTCGTTTCGGAAAGGTCCAGCAAAAACCTCCAGATCCCGACGGGCGAAATTGAGGTCAAAGTGAGTCGGCTGACCATCCTGAACAAGTCAGTCACGCCGCCTTTTACCATCCAGGACGAAACCGATGGGGGCGACGACCTGCGGATGCGTTTTCGCTATCTCGACCTGCGCCGCAATGCCGTCAGGAAGAATATTGAACTCCGCTATGCCGTAAACCGGGCTGCCAGGAATTACCTGCACCAGAACCAGTTCATGGATATAGAAACACCCTTCCTGATTAAATCGACCCCCGAGGGTGCCCGTGATTTTGTGGTGCCCTCCCGGATGAATCCCGGTCAGTTTTATGCCCTGCCCCAGAGTCCGCAGACCTTTAAGCAGCTGTTGATGGTGAGTGGTTACGACCGCTATTACCAGGTGGTCAAATGTTTCCGGGACGAGGACCTGCGTGCCGACCGTCAGCCTGAATTCACGCAGATCGACTGCGAGATGAGTTTTATAGAACAGGACGATATCCTGAGGATGTTTGAAGGAATGATCCGCTATATTTTTAAGGAAGTCAAGGGAATTGAATATACAGATGAGATTGAAAGGATGAGTTGGGAAGATGCCATGTGGGTTTACGGAAACGACAAACCGGATATACGATATGGGATGACCATTGCCAACCTGAAATCCCCGATCAAAAGAAAAGGGGCTGTGGAAGCAGACGGGTTCCTGATCGCCAACGCAGGATTCCCCGTCTTTGACAATGCCGAAACCGTTTTAGCGATAGCAGTGCCCGGAGGCTCAGCCTGGACAAGAAAACAATTCGACGAACTAACGGACTGGGTTAAACGCCCGCAGATCGGCATGCAGGGCATGGTGTTTATCCGGTGCAATGAAGACGGGACATTCAAAAGCAGTGCGGACAAATTCTTTTCGGAAGAAAGTCTCAGAGCCATTGCTGATTTCGCCCATGCGCAAAAAGGGGAGGCTGTTTTGATCCTTGCTGGCAGGGAAGAAAAAACGCGCAAGGCCATCAGCGATCTGCGATTGGAACTGGGTGAACGCCTGGGTAAACGAAAGAAAGAAGAATTCAAACTGTTGTGGGTAATTGATTTTCCATTATTCGAATACAGCGAAGACAACAATCGCTGGGTGGCGCGTCATCATCCCTTTACCGCGCCCAAGCCCGACCAGATCGCGACGATGATCGATAACGATCCTTCGATCCCCGATCCGGCGCGTTACCTCGAGCATCCTTATGCGAATATCAAGGCCAATGCCTACGATATGGTGCTGAACGGAAATGAGATCGGCGGTGGTTCCATCCGGATCTTCCAGCGCGAACTACAGGAAAAAATGTTCGACGCCCTGGGTATGAGCAGGGAAGAAGCCAATCACAAATTCGGCTTCCTGCTTGGTGCTTTTGAATACGGAGCACCACCCCATGGAGGCATTGCCTTCGGATTCGACCGGCTCTGTGCCATTCTCGGCGGCAGTGAGAGTATCCGCGACTTCATCGCCTTCCCCAAAAACAACAGCGGCCGGGATGTGATGCTGGATGCGCCCGCAACGATTGATGATAAACAATTGCAGGAGTTATCGATCGGGATTGTCAAACCTGCATAGTATTCACCAGGGATTCCAATGCGCTACTCCACCACTTTTATTATTCCTCCTCCATTATAGGAATGGTATTCTCCGTTGTACATCGCATCTGCGCTAACGGGGCCCATTTTAAATACACCTGGTGAAACCGCCCGCACCGCGTAATAATAATTCTGTTTCAGGTTTTCGGCGTTGACAAAAAGATTGATCCGGTCGTCACGAACATCGAGGGCCACAGGGCTGTAATCATCCTTGATCCAATCCATGCCCGGAAGTTCTTTGGTGCGTGGGTTCTCGATTTCAAAACCTGCCGGGATCATGTCGGTGATCACGACATTTTCAATATCACTGCTGTAGGATTTCTCCAGGCTGATCTGTACGATCACCAGCTCGTTCTGTTTAAATGTATTTCCGTTGATCGGATTCCCGAACCGGTCAAAAAAACGCCGCCTGACTTTCAGGTAATTGTCCGATTCCTTAATGTTGCCTCCGGCTGAAATGCCTTCTTCCTCCCAATAATAGAATAAGCTGCCTTTTCCATTCACTGCAATTTCTGTTTTACCGGCTTTTAGCTGGGCTGCCGGAATTTTCAGATCACCTCCGGTGAAGTCAACGATCTTTTTTCCCTGGACGCGAACTTCAGCGGTTGCGTCCGAGGTCTTCATTTTTTTGGCAATTTTTCCGAGCGACAGGAAACCGAATACCAGTTCCTGTGTGCTGTACCAATATCGCTCGTTCAGTTTGTTTGCCACATGAGCTGCCATCTCGGGAATCTGGTTACTCGCCGGATCTGCATCCAGCAGTACGTCCAGGGCCATGGCTTCATCCCGGATATCCGATGAGAAACTGCCACCCGATTCTGTGTTAGCGGTTTCTCCCGCAAAATGATCGGGCAGGAAATTCCGGTAACTGTTTTTATCACCGGAAACTGCATATGCCGCTGCCAATAGATATTTACAATCCAGACTCAGCAGCGCCGGATTGGCCTTATAATAATTCATCAGGGGTGTATTCGGACGGGAAGCCAGCGCCAGCACATACAAACCATAGATCACTTCCTTGGGCACGATGCGCTTCACCTGGTCGCGATTGTAATAATAAATAATCGTTTTTCTTTCCTTCAATGTTGAATTGATATAACCCAGCAGGGTTTCCATGAGTCCTTTGTCAACATCAAAACCGGCTTTATCGGCTTCAATAAGAAAATGAGCGGCGTAGATGCTGGTCCACCAGTCAGCCGATTTTTCATTATCCCAAAGTGTAACGGCTCCGCTGTACAGCTGGCGCATTTTTATTTTTCTTATGGCTTCCTGAATATTGAAATTGGCCACTGAGCTGTTGGCGTAATTCGTATGTAAGGCATTAGACAAATCACTAAAATACAGTTGAGGGAAAGCGATGGATACGGTTTGTTCCGTACAGCCGTAAGGATATTCCAGCAGCCAGCCCAGGTATTTGCTCAATCCGGCTCCCGGGAAACGGGTGAGGAATAACTGCCTGCTGATGCTGGAGGGAATAAAATCGGAATTATCGAAGCCGAGGGTCTGCGTGGATCCTCCGGGAATGCTGCCACTGCCGGTATGTTTCTGCAACGGGGCCGTGGGGCGAATGCTGATTTCTGTTTCATCTAGGAACTTTCCTGAAGATCCGTTTACTGACAGGGAAATTTTTCCGATACCGACAACCGGGGCCGCACTAACGGTGAAATACAAGCGCTTTTCACTGTTAGGCGCGATGGAATAGGATAGTTCTTTATTTCCTGTAACGAGGAGGCCGCCGCTGGTATTCAGCGTGGCTGATCCGGTGGCGGTTTGGCCTGTGGTGTTGGTAAGTGTAACGGGAACCCTGATGGAATCTGATGGGCTGAGGAAACGCGGAAGCGCGGTGCTCAGCACCAGGGGATCTGCTACGGTCATTTTTGATTCGGCTGACCCGAAATGTTCATCACGGTAAGAAACAGCCATAAGTCGGACTTCTCCCGAGAACTGGGGAATGTCTACCTGGAAAACGGCTTCCCCATTGGCGTCAGTTTTTTTAATGCCGCTCCAGTAGGAAAGTATTTTGATACGTTTGGCAGGCATCGGATTCGTACGTTTAGTCATATCTGTTTCTGTATCGCCTCCTGTGCTGCTTAAACGGGCTCTGAGTTCCGGCAACAGTAGTGGATAGAGATCAAAATCATTCACGCCCAATGCCCGACGCGCATAAAAGTAACCATATGGATCAGGCGTATGAAAATCTGAAACCTGCAATACACCATTGTCGACGGCTGAGAGCGTAACGAGGCTGTTGGGTGCTGCTTTAATTTTAATTTCCTGTTGTGTATGGGACCTGACTTTATTCTGGTTTACGATTTCTACCGGAATCCTTCGTTCTTTTTCTTCCACCATCAGGTTTTGAAATCCATGCGCCACCGTAAGCGGAATATCCGAAATATCATGGGGTTTGATAAGGGTCGCCGTGATATAAGCATTCGGCATGGCTTCGGCAGTGAGTTTGAGTTCAGCGCTGGCTGAACGTTTTTCAATATTCACCCACTGGTAACTGATGAGCTTATCGGTTTCCAGTGTTACCAGCAAACGACCATCAAATGGCGCTTTAAAAAGCGCGCGGACCGATTCGCCGGTTTGATAGGACGATTTGTCCAGCTGAATATCTACCTGCCCTTCATTATTCACTTCAAATGAACTGTTGTCGGAACCCCAGGATCCGTAACTGTAAAAGGATTTGCTCACGTAGGTATCGGAGCCAGGTATCGCCACACGCAATTCATATTCTCCCGGTGTGCGGGGAACAAAGGAATAAGTGGTTTGGTCACCACTCACTTTCACGGTACTCTTATGGATCAGTTTGTCTTCTTTCTGGGATTCATATCGGAAATAATTTCCGTTTTTTGAAATCACCGTGCGGTACTCGTGTTTAACAACCGATACTTCGGCGGAGGATGAAATGACCGCCTGATTTTTATCAAGTGCAACCAGGTGAAAGCCTACCGGCTGGTTCAGCGGATAGTACCAGGACCCATCGTCTGCGATACCCAAAAATACCGGCTGTGTGTAGATGGGTGCCGATGTGAGCCGGCTGACGGGTCGGCCGGTTTCATCAAACACCGTACTGTAGAAATCAGCCTGGAGCAATCCGATGTTACGGTACATGTCCTCTACCAGAAATTTTTCAGAAGCCTCTCCGGCGTCGTTGGTTTTGCCTTCGCGTTTCACTTTATCGGAGAAGGTCTTCTGGTTTGCCAGGCTGAAATCATAATTGTTGAATTTTTTCGCTGAGAACGTTTTTTGTTTCAACTGGATTTCGCATTCATAATTCCGACCTGCGGCCGGCGGTCCGAAAAAATTGACTGCCTGGATTTTCAGTTCGGCCGTATAACCTGGTTCATAAAATTCTTTATTCAGTCTGGCTGTTAATTTGATCCTGTCCGGAACGAATTCCTCCACATGAAATGGTTGTGACGACAAAAGGATATCGTTCGAGGTGTATACTTCCAATGAGTATGTTCCGGTAATGGCCGACACCGGCAGGTCGATACTGCTTTCCATGGATCCCTGTTCGTTCAGGCTTTTGCGAAAGGATTTAAATTCTTTTCCATTAGGAAAAAGAAATTTCATTTTGATGGGAATTTCTCCCGGTGATTTCCATTTATAGTCGCGCAGGATGACGGAATAATTTATTTTTTCGCCTGGCCGGTAGATATCTCTTTCCGGATATATAAATGCATCCAGACCTGTAACATTCAGCGTTTTCCCGCCCACGTCGAACCGGGATGTATTGACCCTTGTGGAATTGAAGGGCAGGAAGTTGAAGTCGTCGGCTGTTTTTGCGATGACCATAGCCGGTTTAAATCCGGCGAATTCCCTGCGTTGAAATTTGATATCTGCTACACCCTGGGCATCTGTTGTTGCCATACCGAGCACCTGGTTATTGGCTCCATAGGCAACAACATTCACGCCAGGCTGGGGCTGGGAACTTTGTAAGGAGTTGGCAAATACAACAAGGTGATCACTGCCTTCTTTTGCGATGAGGCCGATGTCGGAGACGGAGAGCAGGCGACTGTCCCGCACCCAATAATCTTTCGTCGAGCGGATCAGCACATGATAAATCCCTTTGAACTCGGGTAGTTTATCTTCCATGTCCATATGCAGCAGCCGGCTGCTGCCGTATTTTGGCAGGAGCCTGGTATCAATTTCCTTTTCGTAAATCACATCGCCGGCAGATGATTCTGCATTCTCTTCATATTCAGCATCGTAATTTTTCTCCTTCGGATAGTAGCCGTTTTTCTGTGCTGCCAGCAGGTTGTTCTCATAAATCTTGGAAATGATGAGTTTTACTTTTGCCACATTGGTGATGCGGACTTCGATATTTTTTTCGCCCTTACCTGAAAGGTAAATGCCCTTGCTGTTTTGAAAACTGATGGCTGGTTCCAGAGCACCAAATGCCAGGTTGTTCAAATAATCTTCAACCAGTGATCCGCCGATCTGTCCGCGCAGTCCTTTCTTAATCGTCAGCAGGTAGGTTTTCTCCACATTGAAACCATCACTGCGGATGAGAAATCCGTTATCCGTTAATTCAGTTGTGAATTTGACCGCCGGATCAAACTGAATATAAGATGCAAGGTCTGATGAGCTGATCTGCTGACTGGTGGTGACCTGTACTGTACCACCGGTGCCGTCGGGACTGGCTTCCACTTCGTTGATGCGTAATACAAAGGGAGAGGGGATCATGGCAGTCAGGGAGGCGGGGTCCAGTGTACCATTACTTCCTCCGACAGGCATCAGGCCTTTGTCCAGTTTCAATTTGATTTCGAGATCCTTGTCTGCAGTGGGAATTCCCGTAAGCCGTATAGATATTTTTGGTGAAGCAGAGAGGGTTTGCAAAACATAGGTGACTGGTTTATCATCCAATGTTATTGTCATTTTTTGTTTCAGCATGGCCGGGTCAACGGCATAGTTGAAGGAAAGATCGATCTGCGGGATATAGGTTTTACTATTCTCATCCTCCGGCATCCAGCTGCTGTTGGTGTTTTCCAGTTTCAATTCGGGCGTGTGAAAGCGGATGTCTCCGGCATTGGCAAAATGATTGTATTTGCTGTACTGCAGGATATCGCTGTTTAGGGTGGCCCGGTAATTCGTAGCAGGCAGGAGCGGGGTGGAAGGAGAAAAAACAAGTTCGTCTCCATGTTCCCAGCGGAATTTTCCTTCGATTGCAGGTTCAAACGAGATATATTTTGTCGAGTCCCAGTGATTGAGCAGGGAGTCGGCAATCAGTGTTTTATCAAAACGAAAAACCAGGTTGGCCAGTGGGGCCACTTCATCTTTGGCATTGGTATAATCCAGTTTAACCAGATTCCGTTTGCAGGAAATGAGAAAAAGAGCCGGCAGCAATGATAGCAGGACGATTGATTTGAATCGCATGGGTGGGATGTTTGGGTTTTCAGCTGTTAATATACAAAAACCCTTGCCGGGACTCTGGTGGCTGTTGGAAATATCTCCTTATTTTTACGGGCACAAAATCATTCGACATGTCGTATCAACTGCTAAAAGGGAAAAAGGGAATCATATTCGGCGCGCTCGACGAAAAGTCACTCGCCTGGAGAACCGCGCTGCGTTGTTATGAGGAGGGTGCCCAGTTGGTTTTGACCAATGCACCGGTTGCCCTGCGAATGGGAGAGATCAATAAACTGGCTGAAGCCGTGAATGCGCCGGTGATCGGCGCGGATGTAACAAAGTCGGAGGACATTAAAAAGTTATTTGAAGACTCCATGACCCATTTCGGCGGCAAGATCGATTTCGTCCTGCACTCTGTGGGCATGAGTGTGAATATGCGAAAAGGGCGCGCTTATACCGATCTGGATTACGGGTTCAACCAGAAGACGCTGGATATTTCAGCGATGTCCTTTCACCGGGTTTTGCAAACGGCATATGAAATGGATGCGCTGAACTACTGGGGCAGTGTTGTGGCCCTTACTTATATCGCAGCGCAAAGGGTTTTCCCGGATTATAATGAAATGGCAGACGCCAAAGCTTTGTTGGAAAGCATTGCGAGGAGTTTTGGATATTATTATGGTATCAAAAGAAAAGTGAGGATCAATACGGTTTCCCAGTCACCCACCAAAACCACGGCGGGCAGCGGGGTTAAGGGATTTGACGGCTTCCAGGATTATGCTGAAAAAATGAGTCCGCTGGGCAATGCCAGCGCGGACGATTGTGCGGGATACCTGGCCGTGTTGTTCAGCGATCTGACGAAAATGGTTACCATGCAGAATCTGTTTCACGATGGCGGATTTTCTTTCACCGGCGTAACGGAAGCGGTTGTGCAGGAGATGGAGAAGAGCCATCCTGTTCTTTAAGGCATAAAGCTTAAGGCATAAAGCTTAAGGCGTAAAGCTTAAGGCGTAAAGCTTAAGGCGTAAGGCTTAAGGCAGGAGGCTTGAGGCTTGAGGCTTGAGGCGTGAAGCAAGAACGTTTGATTTGGATTTTTCGAATGAATTGATTTCCTACTCGCTTTCGCTTCGAGATGATATAAATAAAAAAGTCTCCGGATTTATTTCGGAGACTTTTTATTTATTAATTGCCTCAAGCCTCACGCTTCAAGCTTCAGGCCTGATCAGTATTCATCTTCATTAAAGAAAAAATCTTCCTGTGAGGGATAGTCAGGCCAGATATCATCAATTCCTTCGTAAATCTCACCTTCATCTTCGAGTTCCTGCAGGTTTTCCACTACTTCAATTGGTGCGCCGGAACGGATGGCATAATCGATCAATTCGTCTTTTGTGGCCGGCCAGGGAGCGTCTTCAAGGTAGCTGGCTAATTCAAGTGTCCAAAACATCGTATCCTTTATTTAATTCTGTTGTTTGCAATAAGGTCAGATTTCGGGCAGAACCAGGTAAAAACGGGGTTTGACGCTGCCCTTAATTTTTCGCAAAAGTAATTTTTATAATGAAACAACCAAATACCATTTATAGGCGGCAAGCTCTTACCGGCTAAGTGAAGCTTGTTATATTTGCTGATGATCCCTGCTGAGGCCAGTCAACCGATTCTTTCCGCAAGAAATATCCACAAATACTACGGTGATTTACATGTTTTACAGGGGGTGGATCTGGATATCCATGCCGGTGAGATTGTGAGCATGGTTGGCCCCTCCGGATCCGGGAAAAGCACGCTATTGCATATCCTGGGCACTTTGGATGTGGCTGCACAGGGCGAAATCCGCCTCAAAAACCGGGAATTGCATAGCCTGAAGGGAAAATGGCTGGCATCGTTCCGGAACCGCCATATTGGCTTTGTTTTCCAGTTTCACCATTTACTTCCTGAATTTACTGCGCTGGAGAATGTTTGTATACCGGGATGGATCGCCGGGGGCAGCAAATCGGCTACTGAGGTCCGGGCCAGGGAGTTATTAGAAACCCTGGGGGTGGGTCACCGGATGGAGAATAAGCCTTCTGCATTGTCGGGCGGGGAGCAACAAAGGGTTGCCGTTTGCCGGGCGCTGATCAATGCACCGGATATCATTTTTGCGGATGAACCCACCGGGAATCTGGATTCGGCCAACGCCCGGGACTTGCACGGGTTATTCTTCGAACTCAGGGAAAAATTCAATCAGACTTTTTTGATTGTCACCCACAACGAAGCCCTCGCCGCCATGAGCGACCGGGTATTGCATATGAGAGATGGGAGAGTACAAGTATGAGAGTATGGGAGTATGGGAGTGCATTATTAACTAAACTAAAAACGAATTAAAAATTTACAATTATTAGAATTCCACCCCCATACTCCCATACTCTCACACTTTCCTCGGCTTCCATTTTACTTCCTTTGTCCCACTGAGAAACCCCGTGTATCTGGCGAGTACAAATAAGTAATCACTCAGTCTGTTCAGGTATTTGATGATCAGGGGCTGACCGAGCGGTTCAAGGGCGTCGAGTTCAACGGCAATCCGTTCTGCGCGACGGCAGACGGTACGGCAGATATGTGCAGAGGAAACAGCTGTATTTCCGCCGGGCAATATGAAGGACTTCATTTCCGGCAGTTTTTCATTCATCCCATCCATTTCTTTTTCCAGGAGCAGAATATCCGATTCCTTCAGGTCGGGAATCTTCATGGAGATTTCTTTATTTGGATCACAGGCCAGGGAAGAACCGATGGTGAACAGCCGGTCCTGGATCTCCCGCAGGAGCTCACGGCCATGCGTATCCGACAATTGATCGCCCAGCAGGCCAATCCATGCGTTTAATTCGTCGACAGTACCATATGCATTGATACGCGCATGATTTTTTCGAACCTTAGTGCCGCCGATCAGGCTTGTCCTGCCTGCATCTCCCGTTTTGGTGTATATTTTCTGGGACATGTATTTTACATGGGTGTCAGCTCAGCCGCATGAAGCTGATCTTCCCGCCTTTTGTCGGTTTCAATCACGCCGTCGCGAAGCCTCACCACACGATGTGCATACTTTGAAATATCTTCTTCGTGGGTCACCAGCACAACCGTATTTCCCGCGGTCTGTATCTTGTTGAAGATTTCCATAATTTCTACAGAAGTCTTGGAGTCGAGGTTACCCGTCGGTTCATCGGCGAGGATGAGGGAGGGATTATTCACCAGCGCCCGTGCGATGGCCACCCGCTGGCACTGGCCTCCGGAAAGCTCATTGGGTTTATGATGACTTCTGTCTGTGAGGCTCACTTTGTCCAATACGGCCATGGCCATCTCCATCCTCGTCCTCCGGTTGATTCCGGCATAAACGAGGGGAAGGGCCACATTCTCAGCGGCCGTGAGCCTGGGTAATAAATTGAACTGCTGAAAAACAAATCCGATTTCCTGATTGCGCACTTCGGCCAGCGCATCGTCCGGCATTTCACTCACATCCTGTCCGTTCAGTATATAAGTGCCTTCTGTAGGAGAATCCAGGCAGCCCAGGATATTCATCAGGGTACTTTTTCCCGATCCGGAGGGTCCCATCAGGGCGACATATTCATTTTTGAAAATATCCAGGCTGATACCCTTCAATACGGGAACGGCCTGCTTACCCATAAAATAACTTTTCACAATCCGGTCCAGATGAATAATTGACGCCATATCTAATGCTTTTAACTCCCTGGGGAGGCGGTTGGATTTTTAACAACCTGCGGAACTTTAAAATACTGCTGGTCAGCCATTGGCGCATTTTTTAATGCTACCGACCGGCTCAGCGGGGTTTCGGGAATATCCTCCCGGAGTACATTGGTTTCTTCTCCCATATATAAAAGCGGCTCTACCTGTTGCAGATCCAGCTCGTCCAGTTTTTCAACAAAGCCAATCATTTTCTGCAGATCTTTTTTAATATCCTGCCTTCCGGCTTCATCAAATTCGAGACAGGCCAGTTTACATAAATTCTCTACAAGTGCGTCATTCACTTCCATGAAAAGGGATTAAGACAAAAATAATGGTTTCGGGGAGATTTTGCACGCTCCTTCATTATCTTCGCCTTCCTCTATGGAGAAAAATAAAGAAATTGTTTTAAGCGGTATCCGGCCAACCGGTTTCCTTCACCTGGGAAACTATTACGGGGCTTTGAACAACTGGGCAAGGATGCAATATGACTATACCTGTTATTTTTTTATTGCCGACTGGCATAGTCTGACCACCCATGCCGATACCAGTGAATTAAAAGAGATTACCCGGCGCCTGGTTGCCGAATTGATTGCCGGAGGGCTTGATCCTGATCTGTGCACGATTTATGCACAAAGTGATATTCCGGAAATACCGGAACTCTATATGTATCTCAATATGCTCGCCTATAAGGGGGAGCTTGAAAAAACAGTTACGTTTAAAGAAAAGGCCCGCAAGCAACCGGAAAATATCAATGCCGGACTGCTCACGTATCCGGTATTACAGGCTGCCGACATCCTCATTCACCGTGCGCATTATGTGCCTGTGGGAAAAGACCAGGAACAGCATATCGAAATGACCCGGAATTTCGCGGAACGTTTCAATCACCGGTATGGCGAAGTATTCCCCGTGCCCCGGGCTTTCAGTTACACCGAAGATCTTGTTAAAATTCTCAGCCTCGATGGCAGTGGAAAAATGAGCAAGAGCGAACAGCAGATGAACACCATTTACCTGATCGACGATGATGATCTGATCAGGAAAAAAATCATGAAAGCGAAAACGGATCAGGGACCGGCTTCACCGGATAGTAAAAAGCCTGAATATATCCAGGGGCTTTTCACCCTGCTTGGTCTGGTAAGTTCTCCTGACATTGTGGAAAAATTTGAGTATGATTTTAATCATTGCCAGATCCGGTATGGAGATATGAAAAAACAACTGGCCGAAGATATGATCCGCTTTGTCAGGCCCATTCGTGAAAAAGCAGCTGCCTTACAGAATGATCTAAAGCAGATCGATGATCTGATGGCCAAAGGGGCTGCTAAGGCAAGAATAAGTGCGGCTGCCACCCTGACGGCGGTTCGTAAGGCCCTTGGCTTTAAATATCACTAACTCTTTCGATTCATTTTATATTTCGGTCATAAGAATTTACATTTAGGAATGGCAAAAACGAAGAAACCCAAACATATCGCCGTAGCTGGTAATATTGGTGCGGGTAAAACAACCCTTACTGAATTATTGAGCAAACATTATAAATGGATCCCTCAGTTCGAAGACGTTGATCATAATCCTTACCTCAATGATTTTTATGACGACATGCCCAGATGGAGTTTTAATCTCCAGATTTTTTTTCTGAACGGAAGGTTAAACCAATTACTCGAAATCTACAGCGGCACTGAAACGGTTATCCAGGATCGCACAATTTATGAAGACGCCCATATTTTTGCGCCCAACCTGCACGATATGGGCCTGATGAGCAAAAGAGATTACAACAATTATTTTCAGTTTTTTCAGACCCTGAAAAGAATGGTACAACCTCCGGACCTGCTCATCTACCTGCAGGCCTCTGTTCCCACACTGGTGGGACAGATTCAGAAACGGGGACGTGAATATGAAGAAAACATCCGTCTGGATTATCTGAAGAGACTAAATGACCTGTATAATAAATGGATAGAAGGTTATAAGGAAGGCAGCCTGCTGGTGGTGGACGTGGACAAGAATAAATTTCCGGAGAATGAGGAGCACCTCGGGGAAATCATCACGCGGATTGATGCGCAGTTGTATGGATTATTTTAAGCAGGAAAAAGAAAGCAAAAAGCTCCTTTTTGGAGGAGCTTTTTATAGCAAACAATGTAAGAGGTCGTTAGTTGGTAAACAATTGGCTGCCAAGATGACGAATTTTTTTAGAAAACAACAAGTTTTTGTTAAGTTTTTTTTGAATTCTTTTCTGCCATCAAGTTTTTAGGCCCAAAACAGCTGGTTTAGCCCCCAGCCAGCCATAAAGATGAAAAATCTACCATTAAATCCCCTGATATTTATACAGAACCGCCAGCGATTCCAAAAGGAAATGCAGGCCAATTCCATTGCTATTTTCGTCAGCAACGACGAACTGCCGTCCAACGGAGACGCGCTGTATCCGTTCAAACAAAACAGCGATCTGTACTGGCTTACCGGCATTGTGCAGGAAGACACTATGCTGGTATTGTTTCCGGATCATCCGGATCCCAAATACCGGGAAGTACTGATCCTGACGCGACCCAATGAACTGAAGGAAAAATGGGATGGGAAACGACTGAGGGCTGAGGAGGGGAAAAGCATCTCAGGTATCGGAACCGTGGTCTGGCTGGATGCCAGCGAGTCCCTCCTGCAGGTGTGGATACATCTCGCTAAAAACATCTACCTGGATTCCAATGAAAATGACCGGAAGGCCAGTCTCCTGCAAACACGCGAGTATCGGTTCATCGAAGAGACCAAAAAAAAATATCCCCTGCATCAGTACCTGCGTGCGGCCACGATATTGAAAATACATCGTGCAGTCAAGACCGCTGAAGAAGTTGTTGTGATTCAGCAGGCCATAGATATCACGGCGAAAGCGTTTTTACGTGTCATGCAGTTCATGCAGCCCGGTGTTTTTGAATTTGAAGTGGAGGCTGACATACAGCATTCCTTTCTCTCCCAAAGATCAGGTGGCCCTGCGTATGGAAGTATTCTGGCATCGGGTGAGAATGCCTGTACCCTGCACTATGTGTCGAACAACCAGCCCTGCAATAATGGCGACCTGATTCTGATGGACTTTGGTGCCGAATATGGCGGATATAATGCGGACCTCACACGAACCATACCGGTGAATGGAAAATTTTCGAAGAGACAGAAACAGGTGTACAATGCCTGCCTCCACCTGCATCAGTATGCCAAGAGTTTACTGAAGCCCGGGATTACCATCAATGATTATCACGTTCGTGTGGGCAAGGAAGCTGATATCCTGTTTCAGAAAATCGGATTGCTCAGTAAGTCTGATGTAAAGAATTCAACACCTGAACAACCGGCATACTGGAAATACCTGTACCACGGCATTTCCCATCACCTGGGTATCGACGTGCACGACCTGGGCCCAAGGGCCGAACCCCTGAAGGCGGGGATGGTGCTCACTGTAGAGCCAGGTATTTATATCCAGGAAGAAAAACTCGGAGTGCGCATTGAAAATAATGTGTGGCTTACCAAATCAGGAAATAAGGACCTGATGAAGGATATTCCCATTACGGTTGAGGAAATTGAGGCTTGCATGAAAGGCGGAAGGCTTAAAGCTTAAGGCTTAAGGCGTAAGGCATGAGGCATGAGGCTGAAGGCTTAACGCTTAACGCCGAACGCATAACGTTTAACGCACAAAGCTAAAGCGCGAATGGAAAAAGTTGTTTTTAAAATAAAGATCAATATAGATTGAATCGAAGCATTAAATCAGTTTCTAATTGTAAAATCATTTTCAAATTTTCATCCCGCCTTCAGCGGGACCAAATTCCCAAAATCTCCAATGAGGCATATCCCCAATCTATTTACGCTTCTAAATTTATTTTTCGGTTGTATCGCCATAGTCTGCATTTTGCAAAACGGCATTACCATCGTCTACTCTGCTGAGGGTGCGCAGTATGCTGATATTCCGGAACGCATCTGGCTCGCGCCCTTGTTTATCGGCCTGGCTGCAGGGGTGGATTTCCTGGATGGATTTCTGGCCAGATTATTGAAACAATCATCACCTCTGGGAAAAGAATTGGATTCACTGGCTGACGTAGTGAGTTTTGGAGTGGCTCCCGGAATGATCATCTATCAGTTTTTACGAATGGGTTTTATGCATCAGGAAGATGGCGCCGATACATCGATGGTCTGGCTGCTGCCTGCCTTTATCCTGCCTTGTGCGGCTGCTTACCGGCTGGCGGTGTTCAACCTGGACGCCACCCAGTCAAAAAGTTTTAAAGGGATTCCCGTGCCGGCAGTGGGATTGATGGTTGCATCCTTTCCGTTGATTTACTGGACCCGAAACAGCGACTGGGTTTTCAACCTGCTTTTGAATAAATGGGTGTTGTATGCGATTGTGTTACTGCTCTCTTATGGTATGGTGGGCCGCTTTCCCATGCTCTCGCTCAAATTCAGCGGAGAAAACGATCCCCAGATGCTTCCACGACTGATTTTAATCGGACTGGCGCTGACTTCCATTCTGATTTTTCATTGGCTGGCTGTTCCGCTCATCTTCATTTTTTACATTGTCTTATCTTTGATCTTCAAAAACAGGATTGCATGAATTTTTCGGTACAGGTTAAAGTGATGCCTCTCAAAGAACTGTTGGATCCCCAGGGTAAAGCAGTCATGGGCGGGCTGCAGAATCTCGGAATCAAAACGATCCAGGACGTGAGGATCGGGAAAACCATCCAGCTCCAGGTAAACGCCGGGTCTTTGGATGAAGCAAAGAAAATTGCTGAAGAAGCCAGTGTAAAACTATTGGCGAACCCGGTCATGGAATTTTATGAAATAACCGTTTCACAATAGCATAGGAAGTATGGGAGTATGGGAATATGGGAGTATGGGAGTGTGAGGGTACTAATACATGATCATACTCATTGTACTAAACCTTTCACTTTCTATTTTTCAATGTAATTCCCATACTCCCATATTCCCATACTCCCACACTAACATGTTGTATCTCGTTCCTTCTCCCATCGGCAATCTACAGGACATCAGCTTCCGCGCACTCGACACCCTTAAAAAAGCCGACCTGATCCTCGCGGAAGATACCAGGACCTCACTGAAACTTCTGAATCACTATCAGATCATCAAACCACTCACACCGTATCATCAGCACAATGAACATAAGGTATTGCGACACCTGGTGGACCAAATGCTGCAAGGGAAAGTGATGGCCATGCTGACCGATGCGGGCACACCGGGTATTTCAGATCCCGCTTTCCTCCTCGTGCGTGAATGCATCCAGGTGAGTATCC
>DATCAO010000462.1:0-6019 GCA_036512575.1 Puia sp. | reverse complement strand
TTGTAGTTATTTTCTGTGATTCCTGTGATTTTCCCGAGCGCTTTAAAATAATTTGCATCCCCTTTTTCCCTTCGGCCGCAGCTGAGTAAAGTCATTACTGCTGGAAATCCCTTTTCCTGCTGGATTTTTTGGACCAATAGGGCGTTAAGTATGTTGGCAATTCCATTTTGATAAATTCCCATATTGAATTTACCACCGTCTTTATACAATGTCAGCCAGTCTGCGTCCGGATGTTGATTTACATATAGTTTAAAACTGTCTAACACCTGGAGCCAGGAAAATCCCCAGCTTCCACCAAATAAATAGGCACAGCCTTCATCTACCGGGCGGTTTATGACAGAATCGTTCATCACTGTTCTTAATTTCTCATGCCAGGTGTCGTGGGGATCATAGTTTGGAAATTTTCCCATTCTTCCGGATATCACAATCCTTTTATTTTTTGAATAGTCTGACAACGAATTATAGGCATAACCAGCATAGTCAGATTTGTAGTTTACGCCAATCAAAAAGAGGGCAGCCGGAAAATTGTCCGCTTTTATGAAAATCGTCTGTTGACCCGGTGTATTTATTTTTGTGTTGTAGAGAGAGTCCAGCTTAGAGAATGCAGATGCTTTAGTTTTATCTATGCTGTCCGGGAAAATATAGGTGATGTTTTCGATAGTTTCCCTTTTCCAGTTTTGAGTATTTTTTTGCAATGGCGATGAAAAAAGAAACTGATCAATATTCTGCTTCGCAATTAAATTGAAACTGGCCCGCAACATCGGCTCACCATCTTTTACACCAAGAAATGAAAGCTGAAGAAAACAGCTGCTATCTCCCAATAAAATGACATTCTCTAAGAAAGCTTTGAAGAAGGTTGGATTTTGCAATGACTCACTGCGCTCAATATCATAGAGTTCATCCGTTAGCGGCATTGTCATCAGATCTGGCTGAGCCACAGATCCGCCTTTCGTATAAAGATTCAGGAATTCATTTAAATCCCGTAATAAAAATGATTTTGTAGCATTATTCATTGGGAAACGCATCCTGGGCCCATATTGAATGGTATCAGCCTGGCCGAGGCAAACATTCATATACATGAGTAACAATACACAACTGGTATACTTTATCAACGCGTTATTTTTTATAAGTTTTGCCTGAAAATAATGAAATATTATCAAATTAGTTTCTTCGTTTCGTAAATTACCAGGGCCATTTTAAAGTTATAAGGTTATGATGAAAGAAAATAAAACCCCGGAACGCGGTCACGATTTTTACATGAAATCCTGCATTGACTTAGCACTTACTGCCAAAGCCAGAGGCGATTCGCCGGTCGGTGCCGTAGTGGTACAGGACGGTCTTATCATTGGTGAGGGGATTGAAGGAGGGAAAACAAAAAAAGATATCACTTTTCACGCAGAAATAGAAGCGATTCGTGAGGCAAACCTGATGACGGGCAATACTGACCTGTCCGACTGCATTCTGTATACAACCCATGAGCCCTGCATCATGTGCTCCTATGTGATCCGTCACGCCAAAATTCAAATGGTCGTATTCGGGGGGAAAGCCGCCCCGTATCGTCAAAGGCATCATGGAAAGAGATATAAAGATTTCACTTGCCTAGTATCCGAACTATTCGGTTATACACAACGTCCATAGTCGTCCATGAGTTACCACCGCTCGTATTTACGAACAGAATAACCACGGCATCCATATCCTTGTAATAACGTGCGATACTCTGATACCCCGGTAACAAGCCCGTGTGTTCATACACATAAACAGAGGAATAAATAGCCTGTTCATCAGGATTTAATAATGAGCCATCATTCAATGCTCTCAAAAAGATTCCGACATCCTGCGCTGTTGCGACCATGGATCCGCCGGGATTTATATAATCAAGCGCCCTTAAATCTTCTTTATGTCCAGTCATGTATCCGCTGACAACATCCGCCGAATCCACATCACTCAATAAACCATAAGTATGCTTTAACCCAAGAGGATCCAAAATCTCCTTTTTTATATATAAACGATGGCTGTACCCCAAAGTTTTATCGAGAATTTCACCAATCAACAGATAATTCGTGTTGGAATAGCTATAACGACTCCCAGGTTTAAATGCTGCCGGTTTATCCAATACCAGATTTAGCGTTTCATGCGTATTTGTAAATGGTTTGAACCATGGGAACCCGGGTTCATCAGTGAAATTTGGAATACCACTGCGATGTTGCAGCAACATCCTCAGTGTAATCTGATCGGCATATTCAATTCTTCCAGCCAGCTCAGGCAAATAGTCAGCAAGCGTTTTATCCAGCGATAAAGTTTTGTTATTGACCAATTTGGCGGTAGCAATGGCGATATATAACTTGCTGATACTGGCAATTTTAAACAACGCGAATGGATCGGCGGGCACTTTGTGCTCTCTGTTTTTCCAGCCGGCAGTGTAAAATTCGGGCGCTTTCCCTTTCCTTTCCACATATAAAATAATGCCGTCGAGCCGATGATCAATTGCGTTGTTGACTTGTTCTTGAACAGTATCGGGCAATGGGCTTGACCATATCCATAATGCGTCCCAGGGCACAAACACCACCGCACAGATGATCGCAAGGGATGGCATGACTATTCTAAGTATTTGTCGCGCGCGTCTCATTTTTAGAATTTGCGATTATAAATGGATCGCAAATATAGCAACAGATTTGAGCACATATGACTCAGTATTGTCTAACAGGCGTCAATATGTTTGGGCTGAAGGCATATGTAGAAAGTTTTTATGGCCCAGGTCTAATAATTTAATTTTGAGGTAACGGACGGTTATATGAAATATGAGACTTATATCCCTTGCGACGAGCTCAAACCCTTTGTGAAGTCATTTGCCATTCAGGAAAGCACGACGAAAGGGCCTGCAGGGTTTTGCCTGATTCGGGATTGGTGATCGGCTTTCAATACAAAGGCAGGTTATCACTCATTGACAAACAGGCGGAAACGACTCTTTCTATTTCTGGTTTCTACGACCAGGCCCACTTCATCAAAGAATTTAAGGCCTTCACTGGCGAAACACCCGAAAGCTTTTTTACAGGTAATGAATAGAAAAACGATTTTTTACAATTGCAGGGCTTTTATTTAATTCATTTTTGCAGAGTAATCGTTCAAACAAATCGTTTCAACATTAAAATTGCAAAAACATGTTTACAGTAGAACAAATCAAACAGGCCCATAGTAAAGTGAAATCAGGGGCGGACTTCCCCGCTTACATTGGTGACCTAAGACAATTGGGGGTAACTTTTTATTCGACCTATGTAGCTGACGGACATACAGACTACTTTGGTGAAGAAAATTGTAAAACATCATCTCCCGCAAAGTATGCCCTGATCGCCATTAAGGAAGATTGTAAGGCAGAACCATTTAAATTAGATTTGCTGGCACATCAGCAGGGGAAAACAGACTATCCGACATTTTGCAGGGACTGTGCCCGAGCGGGCATCGAAAAATGGCATGTATGTCTAAGCGAAATGACCTGCACCTACTTCGACAGGAAGGGGAACAAAATATTAGTAGAGCAAATACCGCTTGGATGAGGTGGTTGCTTACATCCCGTACCAAGCTTTGAGCTTTTCCACGTCTTTGCATTTTAAGAAAATGCCGCCGAGACCAATGACTCCTTTCATATGTTGATATTTTTAGATGTTGAATGACTATTAAACGTGCTGGTCGATCAGAATTTGATTTCCGTCCGGATCAACAAACATCAGGTATGCGGGTCCGGTGGTTTTTTCATCGGCTTCAGCGGTTAATTTAATTCCCTCACTTTTCAGTTTTCGCTGAATCTCACGGACGTCGTCAAAATTTTCTATTTTGTGAGCGCTTTCGTCCCAACCCGGATTAAATGTCAAAATAGTTTTATCAAACATTTTATAAAATAACCCGACAAGCGCATTCCCGTTTTTCATGATCAGGTAATTCTTATTGATATCACCCGCAAAAGCTGTGAAGCCCAGGTTTTCATAAAATTGTTTTGAAACGTTAATGTCCTTTACATTTAGGCTGACTGAAAATGCCCCCAATTTCATTTTGTCTTCCATATGATTGGTTTTATTTGATAAACTTTCTTTTGTTTTATTCAACAGGTCCTGTGCCGGCGACGCATTTGTTTTAAATTGAGCAAGACTGACACCGGCAAAGGCCAGCCCGATTTTTAAGAACCAGTTTCTCCTGTTTTGTTCCATATAATTTATTTTTAAAACTCTCTAATTTATGATTTTGCATTCAGTCCATGAAATTAATGGAATAGGATGAAAAAATTATTTACCGGTTGCCTGCTTTTATTATTGGGTTGCGTTTGTAAATCGCAACACGCGGTAGTGGTTTCGGGCCATCATATTACATATAATAAACACGAGGGCTGGTTAAGGTATTTGAATGGAGACACCCTGACAGGCACATTTCAATACGCCGATATGGAATTTCCCAGTTTCAACCTGAAATTATTTGACGAAACCAGGAAAAAGGTGGTGAAAAGAATTCTTACTAAGGATATTCAGGAAATCGCTCTGGCAGGGTACGATCCTGAATTTAACAGCAGGGATTCGACTTATTTTAAAAGAATGAGCAAACAAAAGAGGTTATTCAGGCAGCTGAGTTATGGTGAGACAAAAATATTTGATGACTTGTTCTCTGTAGATGAAAATCCGGGAAGACTGGGAAATGAATTCATCATCATGCAGGATACGACCACCATTTTTATAGCTGAACAGGAGAATGTAATCAGGGCGCTTTTAAAATTGCCAAGGCCAATAAAAGTCAGGAAAGATCAAACCATCCTGGATGTTATACGGAATACCCAATAGTAGGACTGCTTGAATTTTACCGGAATTCCTTGAGTATCTGCTCAGTTCTTTCCAGCGCTTCTTTTAATGTGTCTGTCACATTCGCCTTACCTATTTTGAATAGCAGGCGGGAGTCTTTTAATTCCTGTTGCACCTGCGCACTTTCTACGCCCGACAAGATGAGTTTGGTGCCATGATGCAGGGCATCCTTATAAACTTCTTCAAGAACTTTTATTCCGGTTGCATCGATGATGGGTACCTTCCGCATCCGGATGATCAGCACCTTCGGTGGTTTTTCAATCAGCCGCATCGCATCTTTGAATTTATAAGCGGCACCAAAAAAAAGCGGGCCGGTAATTTCATATACTTCCACATGTGCCGGAATGGTAAAATTTCCAATCGCCCCCGGATCCGCCGTTTCTCCGTCATCTTCGATTTCCTTAGTGAGGATATTCACGTTAGTGAATTTCACCATATTCCTCATGAAAAGAAAAGCCGCGAGTACCATGCCCACCTCAATGGCAACGGTCAGGTCAACCAGCACCGTCAATAAAAATGTGGTAAGTAAAACAGCCATATCCGTACGCGGTCCGCGTAAAACAGAAAGGAAGGCCTGCCACTCACTCATATTATAAGCCACCACCACCAGGATGCCCGCGAGCGTGGACATGGGAATCAGGGATGCCCATTTGCCAACAAACAACATGATGACCAATAAAGTGAGCGCGTGGATCATACCGGCCACCGGTGTGCGGCCTCCGTTTTTCACATTGGTCGCCGTGCGCGCAATGGCGCCCGTGGCTGGAATTCCGCCGAAAATAGAAGAAAAAATATTCGCCGTTCCCTGCGCAACGAGTTCCATATTCGATTTGTGGTTCCCACCGATCATTCCGTCGGCCACAACAGCGGACAAAAGCGATTCGATGGCGCAAAGCAGGGCGATGGTAAATGCAGGCCGGATCAGATTTTTTATGGTGAGAAAATCCAGGTGAGGAATGTGGGGTGCGGGCAGACTGGAAGGAATATTTCCAAAGCGGCTTCCAATGGTTTCGACGGGAAGTTTCAACCATTGCATCAATGCGGTCGTGACCAGGATGGCGATCAGCGATCCCGGAATTTTGCGTGTGACCCTGGGCCAGTATTGAATGATGAGAATCGTAGTCACGGCGATAGCGGTAGCGTATACACTCACCGAGCGTAAATGAAGAAAATAACTTTTC
>DATCAO010000461.1:0-2430 GCA_036512575.1 Puia sp. | reverse complement strand
ACTGAAAGTGGAGTGTCCTGTTGGTTCGGGCAATTACCTAAACCTGGAGGAAGTGGCCGACTTTCTTACACAACGCGTGATCAGTTTATTCCTGCCCGATGCAACAGGCAGTGTTCCGCAATATGGCAAGTACGACTGGTTCTATCAGCAGCCGGGCAATGAGCACCTGCATCTTTTCTATGAATATTTCCACGGTGATAATGGCACGGGCCTTGGAGCCTGTCATCAGACAGGATGGACGGCACTCGTTGCCGAACTCATCGCCGAACATCAGAAAAGCCTGGTGAAGCGTCAAACAGAACCATCGCCTGAAATCACCGTGGTTGCCTAGCTTTTTGTAGTTTCATCCTTACATATGGATCAAATCATCCGGGATATCACCGACCTGTTCACCAGTTATAGTAAAGAACCTGTAGTCTCCGTCAACAAGATTCCGCAATCGGGCAGTATCCGGACCTACTACCGGATCCTTACGGGTTCAGGATCTTTTATAGCTACGCATGGTATCAATATTAAAGAAAACCTGAGTTTCATTCGTTTCAGCCGGCATTTTAAAACGAAGAATATTCCGGTGCCTGAAATTTACGCGGTGAACACGGAAGGGACAATCTACATCCAGGAAGACTTTGGTGATATTTCGCTTCTAAACCGGCTCGAACAATCCGGACCAACAGAGGAAATTCTAAATCTGTTTAAACAAAGCCTGAGCGAACTCGCCGCTTTGCAAATTCGCGGAGACCGGGGACTGGATTATGAAAACTGGTGCCTGACCTCCAGCGAATTTGGCAAGCAGGCAATCCTGAGCGACCTGCTGTATTTCAAATATTATTTTCTGGATACGCTCCAGCTTCCTTACGACAAGGAAAAGCTTGTCGCTGATTTTGAAACATTTTCTTCTTCACTCGCAAATGCGGCACATAAATATTTTATGTTCCGCGATTTTCAAAGCCGGAACATCCTTATCGAAAATGAAAAAGTGCATTTTATCGATTACCAGGGCGGAATGAAAGGCGCCCTGCAATACGATGTGGCTTCCATGCTCTGGCAGGCTAAAGCAGAACTCAGCGAAACCTGGAAACAGGAACTCCTGTATTTTTATATCGATTGTGTGGAAAGAGAACTGGGCAAACCCATCAACAAAAGTGAGTTTGTACAGCAATACATGGGATATGTGCTCATCCGGCTCATGCAGGTGCTGGGCGCTTATGGTTTTCGCGGACTGTTTGAACGCAAAGCGCATTTCCTGGTGAGCATCCCGCTTGGTCTCAAAAACCTGCGCAGTTTTTTGCACCAGTTTTCCATGGACAAAGAGGTTCCCGAATTTGAAAGGATCCTGCACCTGATTGTGGAAGACCAGATCATCGGCCGTTTCATTCCGCCTCGTGCAGATGCCGCGACTCCACTCATTGTACATATCAATAGTTTTTCATACCGGAAATCCATTCCTGCAGACACGAGTGATAACGGAGGAGGATTTGTTTTCGACTGTCGCGCTATTTTGAATCCGGGCCGGCTTGAAGCTTTTAAATCCCAAACCGGCCGGGATAAGGAAGTCAGGGATTTCCTGGAACAACAAACGAAAATGCCCGAATACCTCAACAGTGTTTTCGACCTGATGGATATTGCGGTGGAAGATTATATACTCAGGGGATTCAAGAGCCTGATGGTAAACTTTGGTTGCACCGGCGGCCAGCACCGCAGTGTGTACGCTGCTGATTCACTGGCACGTCATCTGAAAAATAAATTCGGCGTTATGGTCGAACTCCATCATCTTGAGCAGGAATTAAAAAACTGGGATAACGGCTGACCCGGTCAATGCCGATACTGCTAAAAATAAGAACAAAGGAAATAACGGGAAGAGAAAACCTTCCGGTCCATTCAACACAAAATATCACCATGGGTAAGGAAAAGATCAGAATGCCCGATATCAGAAAATACAAGGCACTTACTTTGTGCCTGACAACAAAAACAATCCCTACGATAGCCAGAAAGTAATAAATAATTGTACTAACATTAAGAAGGCGGTTATGATCCGGTGAGAAGTAAGACCGACTCATGGAAAATACTTTGTAAAATCTCGAAAGAAAAAGCCGGACGGTCATTTCTGGATTTTGATACAGAAAACTAAACACCGACATTCCTTCCTTATAAGGCACCCTGGCGTATTTTCCATAGTCACCCGGATACCCGCAGATAACATTTCCCAGAATATTGTGCAGACTGTGAATAGGGAAAAAGTAAGACTCAGATGTAAAGCTTTTGTAAACCGCAATCCCTGAAATGGCCAGATAAAGCAAACTAAAAAGAATTTTGCGCTTGTTTTTTCTTAAGGAAGTCATTATCCAGTGAGAGCAGGCAACTAAAATAAATAAGAATCCCACCGGGCGGAAAAATGGAAGAATTAGGAATAGAATCCAAAATATTCTTTTG
>DATCAO010000460.1:0-5058 GCA_036512575.1 Puia sp. | reverse complement strand
CCCCATGCATACCTTATCTGCCCGATTCGTTCTCGCGCTCTCTTTTTTAACCTCTGCCATTTCGGGTACCGGGCAAACCGCGAATCCATATTATCAATTTAAACGCCTGAATGTCCAAAACGGACTGGTGCAAAATATCGTGTACCATTTTTTGCAGGACAGCAGGGGATATATATGGATAGGAACACGCAACGGGATCACTTTATATGACGGCATTCGCACCACCAATTTTCAGCACAGCGATCTGAACAACAACACACTCGGTAGCAATTTCATTACGCGTTTTCTGGAAGACTCTGATCAACACATATGGGTCGGACATGATGCCGGTATTGATTTGTTCAATAAGACGGGAAACCGTTTCATCCATATTGACGTTCCGGAGCCCGATACCCGCCGGGAAAATATTTTTTGTGTGCCCATGGGATTTACTAACAGAAACGAACTCTGGTTTATCGATACTCATTCAAAGGCCATCAGAATATTCAATACAAAAACCAACACCTTCCGTACGGTTTGTTCCACCGATGCCGTCGATGGCGCGTTAAGGTATGAACCGGCGTCGGGAACGGTGGACGTTTGGACCTACCTGAGTTTGGCCACCACCCATTATGTATTCAAGAAAGATTCCTTGGTGAGCACCGAGCAATTCTTCGACGGAAAAAAAACCGGCCAGCCAGAACTGCTCATCTTTCATGTGTTCATTAAAAATGATTCCACCACCTGGCTGGCCACAGCGAAGGGTTTGATTTCACTGAATCCCAAAACGAACGCCTACTCTACTTATAATCAATTGAACGGTGAACCGGTTACCGAGCTCCGCTATATTGCTGAATCACCGACGGGAATGCTCTGGACCGGATCGGGCAACGCCGGTATGTACACATTTGATCCCCGCACGAAAAAATTCCTTGACCATTTTAGGGAAGAAGCCCTCGATCCCCACAGTATCAGCAGCGAAAATATCGTGTCGCTTTATTTTGACCAGGTCGGAAATATCTGGTGCGGCAGTTACGGAAATGGAGTCAGCTATGTCCACATTGAGAGTAATTTCTTTTCCAAACACATTTCCAAAGCTGAAATGGATCCCTGGAAAAAAGAAAACAACATATCCTGGATCGGAATGGACCTGAAAGGAAATCCCTGGTGTATGATGCGGGATGTTTCGGGATTTTGGGAGCTCGACTCTTCACTGAGAATCAAATCATATCATTGGCCCACGCTGGAAAACGGCAAGCCATTTATCGCTGCCACCAACCAGCTGATATTTGACGGAGAATCATCAGCCTGGTGCACGACAGACCGGGGCATGTTCCGGTACAACATAAAAACGAACACGATAAAGCAGGTTACCTATCCGCAGATCTCCAATACGCTTTTTGGAAGTTACTGGTCAAGAGTTTTTCTGCGTCTGCGCGACAGCTCCATATTGTTTACAACCTTCGGTGGCATCTATCGCATTTCAAAACAGTTTGCAAAAGAAAGCATACTCCCCCTCACGGTTCCAAATCTGGATCTGACGGGAGCCATGGACATGTTCTTTGAAGATCAAAACCGGAACTTATATATAAAGGATACGGGAGACAGCCTGTATGTGCTGAAACCTGCCGGTGATGGTCAATACACCAAAGTAAAAAGCCTGTTGTTTCGCCCGGTCGTCTTTCAGATACAGGAAACAGATCATGAAATTTATCTGGCCAGCGCTGCAGGGCTCTACACGCTGAACAAAGAAAGCCTGGTCATAGAATACCCCGCAATCAATGCATTACTTCCGTCAGTGAGCGTAAAAAATCTGCTGGTACAGGGAAATAAGATCTGGCTCTTTTGCGAAAAAGGTCTTTACAGTTATGATACCACTGCGCATACCGGCAGGTTATTTAATGAGGAAGACGGTCTTCCTTCGGACCAGTTCAGTGAATATTCGATTTTACGATCTGCAAAAGGGGAATATATTGTCGGAACCACGAATGGCCTCCTGTCTTTCGATCCCGGGAAAATACAGGATACCCTTTACCCGCCAAGGGCACAGCTGATCAATATGTATGTGAATGACTCTGCCAGGCCTTTTATTGAAACACCGCAGGATTATTCAAAAATTATTCTCGGCCATGATCAGAATACTTTTTCATTCGACTTTTCCATCATCGGATTCCAGCATGCGGAAGAATCCGTTTATGAATACAAACTGGATGGTTACGACGAACACTGGATACGCGCCGGCACAACCCATTATGCACGGTACAGCAAAATATCGCCGGGTACCTATTATTTCCGGATTCGCATCCTGGACGCCAACGGCAAGATCAGCCCCTATGCCAAAACCCTCGAAATAGAAATCCAGAAGGCCTTCTGGCAGACTTTTTATTTTAAACTGCTGATGTGGAATTTGATTGCCTTCCTGCTTTGGGTAGTGGTGAAATGGTGGCTGGGCATCAGAATACGAAAGCAGCAAATCGCATTCGAGAAACAGCAGGCGATAGAAAAAGAGCGGACGAGGATTGCAACAGATATGCACGACGACCTGGGTGCCGGCCTGTCCAGGATCAAGTTTCTCAGCGAAACCATCGGCATGAAAAAACAAATGCAGCAACCCATAGAGGAAGATATCAGCAGTATCAGTAACTATGCGAATGAGATGATCGGGAAAATGGGAGAAATCGTTTGGGCCCTCAACGAAAAAAATGATTCCATCAGCGACCTGCTCTCCTATACCAGGGCCTATGCTGCTGAATATATGTTATCGAATGGTATTGAGTGCCATGTGCATGCACCCGCCACATTCCCTACGGTTTTTGTAAGCGGCGAATTCCGGCGGAATGTGTACCTCACCATCAAGGAAGCCCTGCACAATATTATTAAACATTCCAGGGCCGACCTGGTAGTGATCACGATCAAAATTGATAAACTCCTCACCATCGCCATCCAGGATAATGGCGCAGGATTTGACATTAGAAATATACGGCCCTTTAGTAACGGGCTGAACAATATGCAAAAAAGAATGAAAGACATCCAGGGAACCCTGGACATTGTACATAAAAACGGAACGCTCATCATGCTAGTCGTACCCGTTCCACAATAACTTTCATTCTATTGCTGTGATTTGAATTTAAGATTACTTTCAACCCATTCCATGCCGATCACGATTGCGATAGTAGAAGATCTCGATGAAGTGCGGGAAGGACTTAAAAACTTTCTGGCACTAAGTCCCGATTTTAAAGTGCTGGACACCTATAAAACCGGCGAGGAGGCGGCGGAAGATATTCCCAAACTGCTTCCGGATATCGTGATCATGGATATCAACCTGCCCGGCATGACCGGAATCGAATGTGTAAAGTCCGTCAGGAAAAAAACCTCCGCTACCCAGTTCATGATGTTTACGGTATATGAGAACGACGAAAAAGTATTTGAAGCTTTAAAGGCAGGTGCTTCGGGTTATCTTTTGAAGAATACCGGTCTGATGCATATTGTGGAAGCGCTGCGGGAACTCTACGACGGCGGCTCCCCCATGAGTGCCAATATTGCCCGGAAGCTGGTGATGAATTTTCAGGAGCAGATGAAAAATGAATCTCCTGAGGATATGGCCCTGCTTTCGGTTCGGGAAAATGAAACCCTGCATTTGCTCTCCCAGGGTTTACTGTACAAAGAAATTGCCGAACAACTCGGCATCTCTACCAGCACGGTCCGCCAGCATATCCACCGGATCTACGAAAAACTGCATGTCCAAAACCGGACGGAAGCCCTGAATAAGGCATTTAAGAAAAGCTAGGTCGCGAATTACAGGCTGGGCGGGCCCGAAAACCGGCCCGTTCGTAACTTTTGTTCTATTGTTTGTAAGTCCGGGAGAAACTAACTTTTACAAAAATTGGACATGAAAAACATATACCTGGCTTTGTTGGTTTTTTTGCCTGCCATGGCTTTCTGCCAGCAGGATACTGCAAAAACAACTGCCCCCCAGCAACAAAAACCTGCCCATCATTCCCTGGGTATCGGCATTAAAGCCGGCCTCAATTTTACCAATGTGACAGGCACGTCTTCTGTCAGCAACAGTAACGAAACCGGTTACCAGGTTGGTCTCTTCCTCGATCCCAGCTCAGAGTCCATCCTGGGTTCCCGTACCGAACTCGTTTACTCCCACCAGGGTTATAATTATGCAACCGGGGAAACAACGGGTAAGGTTTATCTGGATTATATCATGCTGGCACAGTTAATGAGAATCAATATCACCCATTTTTTCCAGCTTCAGTTCGGAACGCAGATCGCCTACCTCATCAATGCGAAGGTAGACAGCACTTCCTCTTATGGCGGTATTCTTCCTCCGCAGGCAACTCAGGTATTGAATTATTATAACCGGATAGATTTTGGGTTTAGCGCCGGCGCTGAAGTGCGCCCTTTTATGGGAATTATCGTTGGTGTAAGGTATAATCTCAGTTTGACCAATCTGTATAAAGTTCCGGATTTATCCAGCGGTCAGGTTCCCCCTTCCTTTATACCCAGTACCAATGATATCAATTTCAAAAATAATTTACTTCAGATATACGTGGGCTGGAGATTCTAAAATTTTAATCCTGTTAACCATTAACCTTCTCCCCTGATCCTTATGCCCATTCACCTTCAACCTGATCCCCCCGATCAGGTTGTGACACCTAAGAAAACAAAGCCCGCATCACGTAAATGCGGGCTTTACTATCTAACAAAAATTCAAATCCCGTCAGAATTGAAAATAAATAAATGAACTGCTCGCATTCTGGCTCAGCGATATCAGCAATAACATGGCAGTCCAAACGATACCCAATAACCACCAGGGCATTTTACCGGTCACTTTCAATACCATGGTATTTCTCATCAGCCAGTGCGCGATCACCAGGGCAACCATGATCAGGCTCACCTTAGCAATTTCCACCCAGGACAACACGGCTGCACCTGAAGAATTCCTGATGAACATAGAATGCAAAATGCGCCAGGCCGAAGTGAAATCGGGCGACCTGAAAAATACCCAGGTCACATTGATCAGGAAGAAGGTACAGAGGGCCAGGAAAAAATTGGTGAGGTTCTTCGGAT
>DATCAO010000459.1:0-2221 GCA_036512575.1 Puia sp. | reverse complement strand
TGAGTGAAGTGAATGGGAATACCGTTTGCCCTGATATGATCGTAGTTGGGATTCCGAATACTGACAGGCTAAGGGATCTGACTCCGACCCATACGGGTGTCAATACTTCCGGCGGCGGGGAAACTTTCGTGTCATTTATTGAACATGAACTCATGCCATATGTAGATTCCTTATATCCTACCGCACCGTATCGCTTGTTTATCGGTCATTCGCTCGGTGGGTTAACGGTTGTCAACGCCCTGATCCATCATCCGCAGCTATTCAGTGCTTACCTGGCCATCGATCCCAGCATGTGGTGGGACAATCAATTGCTGTTGAAAGCTTCCGACTCCATCCTGCATAGTAACAAATTGAACGGAAAGACTTTGTTCCTGGGTGTGGCCAATACCATGTCGCCCGGAATGGATACGGCGATGGTGAGAAAGGATACCAGTCAAAATACGATCCACATTCGTTCCATCCTGCTGCTGGCCGATGCATTAAGAAAAGCCGGCGGAAGCGGGCTTCGCTGGGAATACAAATACTACAATGAAGACAATCATGGGTCGGTTTCGCTGATCAGTGAATACGACGGCCTACGATTTATTTTCGACTACTATAATTATAAGGACAACAATAAATTATTTGACAGCAGTTTCAGCGCTGCCCAGTCAGTAAAATCACTTACAGATCACTATCGGATTGCATCCAGGGAAATGGGATACACCGTGCTTCCGCCGGAGTCTTTTGTGAACAACCTGGGTTATGGATTTATGCAGAACAAGCAAAACGAAAAAGCTTTTGCTTTTTTCGAGTTGAATATTGAAAATTATCCCCAAAGCGGGAATGTATATGACAGCATGGGTGATTTTTATGCAGCCACAGGAGATAAGGAAAAAGCGATCGACTATTTCAGGAAAGCGCTGGCGGTTCGTGAAAATGCGGACACCAGGCAAAAACTTCAGAAATTGGAGCAGAAATAGTGGGGCGTCCCGGGAAAGGATAACCTGTTGCGCATAGTACAATATTGAATAATATTGCATTTATTAAATCTAATCACCACCTGTTATGAATACATTACGGACGATTGGTGCATACGCTGCGCTGATGATGACCTTGTTCATGTTCGGCTGTTCCGGCCCCGCTGAACAACATAATGTGCTTTCTGATTCCGAAAAAAAGGATGGCTGGGCCCTGCTTTTTGATGGGGTATCTACCAGGGGATGGCACTTGTTCAACAGAGGAGAAATCGCTTCGGCCTGGTCTGCCGACAGCGGAAATCTAGTTTGCAACCCTCATGCGAAAAATGTGAAACACGGAGACCTGGTGACGGATAAAGAATATCAAAATTTTGATCTCAGGTTTGAATGGAAAATATCGAAAGCGGGAAATAGTGGTGTGTTCATTAATGTCCAGGAGCGTCCCGACCTGGGAACAACATTTTCCACGGGCCCTGAGTACCAGTTACTCGATGATCAGAATATGGAGGCGGATTACCTGAAAGATCTTTCCCATAAAGCGGCGTCCATTTTTGGCGTGATTCCCAACAACAGCAATGCCATTCCGAAATCCGGCGACTGGAACCAGTCCCGGATTCTCCAGCAAAATGGAAAACTCAGTTTCTGGTTGAATGGTGTGCAAACCGTCCAGATCGATTTGAAAAGCGAGGAATGGAAAAAGCTGGTCACCGCGAGCCCCATGAGCCACTATCCTGAGTTTGGAGCTGCCACCAGGGGCCATATCGCTGTTCAGGACTGGACGAATGGGGTATCGTTCAGGGATATCAAAATCCTGGAATTCTAAATGTAAAGAGATGAAGGCCATTTTCGTTTATGCATTTCCGGTAGTCCTGCTTTTTGGGTCCTGTAACAATGCTGAAAAAGAGCAAAAGGAAAACAAAAGACCAATTCCGGCTGCTGAACAATCAGAGACCACCGTGCCAGGTGTTGAAAAATTGAACTATACTGATACCATACAGCTGAAAGCCGGCGACAATATGCGGTTTGACCAGGAGCTGTTCAGGGTAAGGGCTGGAAAAAAAATCAGGCTCGTATTATATAATACTTCTAAAAAGTCTGCTACGTCGATGACCCATAATGTGGTCGTCCTGGTTAAAGGCACGGATATCGCTGATTTTGCCGATGCCGTCCATACAGCTAAAGAGGAACAGTATACACCTGCATCAGTAGCTCCCCTGATCATAACGCATACCAAAATGGTTCCTGGCGGGGAATCAGATGCG
>DATCAO010000458.1:0-13119 GCA_036512575.1 Puia sp. | reverse complement strand
TGCCGCTGCCTCCCAGGTAGGTTGCGTACAGACGGTTTACGCCATTGCTGCTGAATTTCATTATTGTGATATCGTACTCATAGCCCCCGTCGTCTGAGCCGTCTCCACCCATAAAGTTTTTTTGGTATGCTCCCGGACTGTAAGGAAAGAAATTTCCGTTGTTTATAGGTGCGGAATTCAGGGTTATACTGCCTGAATAAAAATTGCCACTTTCATCATAGGTTGCAGTGTAACCCCAATTGTCCGAATGAGACCCCGTAAAAGTGGAGAAAACGAGGGTGGGGTCAATGATCAGGGTGGCCGAAGGCGAATAATTAGCCACGTGAAACCGAACGATCTGGTCGGGACCTAATTTGTATGAACACTCGACGTCTTTATTGCCTTCTCCGGAGAACTGATAAGTTCTCGGTATCATTTCCTTTACATCTCCAACAGAAGTATGAATAGTGATCTGACCCTTGGTGACGAGAAGTTGATCAGCACCTTTATATTTTAAAGCAATATTATCCGGATTGCCGCCGGGGTGTACCACTAGGTCATATTTCAGCTGATCGTTCTCAGTATAGTATCGAAGGTCAATATTCGGATAAATGTTTTTGTATACAACAGCCTGGTAAACCTTGCAATTGGACTTCCATTTTGATGAATCATTTCCAATGAAATAATTGTTATAGGTGTCCAGGGCCTTGTCTCCTTTGATTTCCGCATTTTCTGAACTGTTGAGAAATTCCACCTCATATAAATGAGAATGCATAATCAAGGCAGGGGTTTGGTTAGATGTAACGACTCCAAAACCGGAGCCCGGAACCTGAGGTTTTTCAGGCATGGCTGCTGTCTCGGTAGCGGTACCCCCGGATCTGCCAATTTCGGCACGGTTTGCCGCATTTGCGCCGCCATTGTTTCCCGCCTGAAAGCCGTGCATATACTGTCTAAGGGCCTCCATATCGGCAGGGTTTTGTAAAAGCACTGAGAAACCATGTTTATACAAATAGAATGTCGTATTGGGCAATTCCGCCCTGAAACGGACCAGACTGTTCCACTGACCTTTATTTTCAATAAATTCCAGGTTGCCGATGGAAGTTTGGGCAAACAGTCCCGATATGAGAACGAAGGTTACGGAAAATAATATTAAAAATTTTTGTCTCAATGTCTGGTTATTGGAAATTCACTTATGAAATCCGGCTCCAGGGTGTTTTGCCTTTTTCCTGTTTTAAATGATAGGCTAAAGGACGATGATCCGGAAGATCAAGTTCAGGATCAGATTCAAGTAATTTCTTCGCGGCCAAAACTGAAACTTGCAGGATCTCCCTGTCGCGAACAATATCGGCCAGTTTGAAATCAAGTAATCCACTTTGACGTGTTCCGGAAATATCACCCGGACCCCTAAGCTCCATATCTTTTTCCGCAATTTTGAATCCGTCTGTCGTAGAACACATCACCCGGACCCGCTCCCTTCCCTCTGAACTCAGTTTATTTCCAGTCAGCAAAATACAGTAACTCTGATCTGCACCTCTTCCCACTCTTCCACGTAGTTGATGAAGCTGGGATAATCCGAATTTTTCCGCATTTTCAATTACCATCACTGTGGCATTTGAAATGTGCACTCCTACTTCTATAACGGTGGTTGCTACCATAATCTGTGTATCACCTGAAACAAATCGTTTCATGTTGGTTTCCCTGACTGCAGTTTTTTGCCTGCCATGAACCATGCTGATAAAGAATGCCGGTTCCGGAAAATAGGCTTTTACATTTTCAAAACCCTTCATCAGGTTCTCATAATCAAGCTTTTCTGATTCCTCGATCAAAGGGAAGATGATATAGGCCTGTCTGCCTTTTTTTATTTCGGCTTTAATGAAATCCATTACGCCCGGCCTGTTATATTCATAACGGTGTACCGTTATGACTGGTTGCCTTCCGGGCGGCAACTCATCGAGTACGCTATAGTCCAGGTCATTGTAAGCTGTCATGGCGAGTGTTCTTGGTATAGGCGTGGCCGTCATGACCAGAATATGAGGTGGAATAGCTGCTTTTTTCCAGATTTTGGCTCTTTGTGCTACTCCAAAGCGATGCTGTTCGTCGATAATCGCAAGCCCCAAATTATGAAATTTTACCGGTTCTTCGAGAATAGCATGGGTGCCCACCAGTATGGTGATTTCCCCGGATGCCAGTTCCTCCAGAATTTTTCTTCGGGAAGCTGATTTAACAGAGCCTGTCAAAAGCCTGATATTTACCGGCAGGTTTTTGAGCATTTCGATAAAATTATGGGTGTGCTGGTTGCTTAATATTTCAGTAGGAGCCATCAGGCAACTCTGGAAACCGTTATCTGAAGCGAGCAGCATGACCATGAGGGCAACCATGGTCTTTCCGCTGCCCACGTCGCCTTGCAGCAGACGATTCATCTGGTGTCCTGTAGCCGTGTCCAACCTGATTTCTTTTATTACTCTTTTCTGGGCAGCCGTAAGTTCAAATGGCAGGGCGTTGGTGTAAAAATCATTGAATAGGCGGCCAACCCGGCTGAAAACGACTCCTTTCGAAAGTTTTTGCCGTTCAGTTTTAATCATGCCAGATCTGACCTGATTTAAAAAAAACTCTTGAAATTTCAAGCGATACAATGCCTGTTGGTAAATGGCTGCGCTAGCCGGGAAATGAATGGACTGAAAAGCCTGAAACCGGGAAATCAGCCCGGCTTTTTTTAGAATTTCTGAAGGCATAAATTCCGGAATATCTCTTTCTTTTAGCTGAATGAGCAGTTGGTGAGTCAGTTTTGCCAATTGCCTGCCGCCCAGAGACCTTGTTTTTAGTAATTCTGTACTCGGATATACCGGCTGAAGTGGCGCTGAATCCGTTTTTATTTCATCAAAGCTTTCGATTTCAGGATGGGTAAGTTGAGCTTCCCCATTATAGAATACGATTCGTCCGAAAGCCCTATAACGAAAGCCTGGATTTAGGTTTTTCTCCATCCAGGATATTCCCTGAAACCAGATCAGATGCAGGGTTCCGGTTGAATCCCTGAGCGTGGTTACCAGTCTTTTTGACTTTCCTTCTCCCAATACTTTTAAGGAACCCAGGAATCCGGCGACCAGTGTGTATTCGGTGGCCGATGTAATATCAGCTATTGGAGTTATCTGGGATTTATCCAGATGACGGTAAGGATAAAGTTCCAGCAAGTCACCAAAAGTGTCAATACCAAGTTCTTTACGTAGAATTGCTGCTTTGTGCGGACCGACACCCTTGAGGTACTCGATCGGACTTACTAATATCTCAGGGGACGTCCTGTTCATGAACGATAGCAAATTTAGACCAATTCTGCTTTCCAGCAGACTGGCATCTTGCATAAAACAGATTATGGTTGTATATTGACCCCAGTTTTTCCCGAATGAAATATTATATAAAGCTTCTCCGGCCTAAAGACTGGGCCAAAAATCTCTTTTTAATCGTTCCCTCTTTTTTTGCAGGACAGTTTTTTGTACCCTCACAGGCTCCACATATTTTATCCGGCTTTCTGGCTTTTTGTTTTTTTGCGTCAAGCATTTATATTATAAATGATTACAGGGATATTGAAGACGACCGTAAACATCCTGTTAAAAGCAAACGACCGCTGGCTTCGGGACATGTGAAAAAACCCATCGCTGTTGTAATATGTATCGGGCTTCTTGCACTGGGTAGTTTTCTTGGGTATCTGGCCGATACCCATTTACTTTTTCTTTTCATACTCGGCCTCTATTTTATAATCAACTTGTTTTATTCATTCGGACTAAAAAATATTGCCATCCTGGACATACTTATCCTTTCTTCAGGATTCGTGCTGAGGGTAAAAGGAGGAGCGGCCATTTCAAAAGTCGATACATCGGAGTGGTTAATCATCATGACTTTTCTTTTGTCCCTGTTTATGGCTATTGCCAAGCGAAGGGACGACCTCCTCTTGAAAAGTGCTACCGGAACGGACATGCGCAAATCTATGAGCGGTTATAACCTGGATTTTCTGAATACGTTATTGGGATTGTCCAGTGCGATCATTATTGTTGCTTATATAAATTATACAGTATCACCAGCGACCATCTATCGACTGGGCACCTACCGTTTATATTATTCAAGCCTGTTTGTTATAGCAGGCCTGATGCGGTACCTGCAGATCACTTTTGTGCTGAAGAAATCAGGCTCCCCCACAGAGATCTTGTATAAAGACTTCTTCATTCAGATTACGCTTGTTTTATGGGTATTGAGTATCTATGCGATTTTATATTTACGCGACGTAACCATTTTCAGCAAATGAGGAAGCAAATCACCAATTGGGGCAACTATCCCGTTATTGAATCGAATGAAGAATCCTTTTCTTTTCCTGAGCAATTGATTGAACTCCTGTCCAGACAAGAACGGTTTATTCCGCGCGGTAACGGTCGTTGTTATGGAGATGCATCCCTGGCGGGAAATACAATTTCCACGTTGAAATTCGACAAGATTCTTTCTTTTGACAAAGCAGACGGTATATTTGAATGTCAGAGTGGTATTACGCTGGATCAGATTCTGGAAGTGATTGTACCTGCCGGCTGGTTTCTGCCGATTACGCCGGGCACTAAATTTATCACAGTTGGTGGTGCTGTAGCCAGTGATGTACATGGCAAGAATCATCACGTAGATGGTTCTTTTTCCAATCATACACTTGAAATTGACGTGATGCTTGCATCAGGGGAGATGATCAACTGCTCTCCGGAGATCCATAACGATTTGTTTCAGGCTACCTGCGGCGGCATGGGATTAACCGGTGTCATCAGCAGGGTGAAATTCCGCCTCAGGAAAATCGAAACCTCCTTCATAAGACAGAAACAAATCAAAGCTGGTAATCTGGAAGAACTGATCCATCTCTTTGAAGAATACAAACACTATACTTATTCTGTAGCCTGGATCGATTGTCTAAAAGAGGGATCACAGTTCGGGCGTAGTATCCTGATGCTGGGAGAGCATGCCGCACTAAAAGATCTGGATGGTCAACAGCGTAAGGAACCTCTGCGGCTGCCTGCAAAAAGGCAAATTAATTTTCCATTTAACCTGCCTTCCTGGGTTCTCAACGCTTATACTGTCAAAGCGTTCAATTTCCTTTTCTATGCTAAAAATTTAAAAAAGGAAATTGATAATGTTGTGGGTTACGAACCTTTCTTTTATCCCCTGGATGCGATCCTGCATTGGAACAGGGGTTATGGGAAAAGGGGTTTTGTGCAGTACCAGTTTGTGCTGCCCCTCGAAGCAAAGCAGGGCCTTGTAGAAATCCTGCATCGCATCAGCAAAAAGGGAATGGGTTCATTTCTGGCTATTCTCAAAGTCTTTGGAAAACAGGAAAGCATTATTTCATTCCCGAAAGAGGGATATACTTTGGCACTGGACTTTCCCGTGAGGGGTAATTTGCTTGACTTTCTTGATGAACTCGATCAGGTCGTACTTCAATACGGAGGTCGCCTATATATGTCCAAGGATGCCCGAATGAAACCCGAAGTTCTGAAATCAGGTTATCCCGAACTGAATAAATTTAAAGAAATTGTCAGAAAGTATAATCCCGATGGGAAAATCCATTCGAACCAGTCTGACAGGTTATTTTTGACAATTAACTGATTTCTATGGCAACAGCACTTGTACTTGGTGCCACTTCAGATATCGGGGTGGCTATTGCAAAAAAATTTGCTTCGGAAAAATTCGATGTGATACTGGCAGCAAGGAAGCCTGAACAATTGAAACCTTTGGAATCTGATGTCCAAATCCGTTATGGTGTCAATTGTAGTTCGCTTGCATTTGATGCCGTTCAATATGACACGCATTTGGCATTTTTTAACTCAATGCATCCCAAACCCGAGATCAGCATTTGTGTCTTTGGTATTTTGACAGATGAAATCCATGCATTTGACGACTGGAAACTGACCGAACAGATGATCAATACAAACTACACGGGTGCCGTTTCGATACTTAATGTAATAGCCAGGGATTATATAACATTAAAAAAGGGTACTATAATCGGTATCAGTTCGGTTGCTGGTGACCGTGGCAGGGCAAGTAAACTTATTTATGCAAGTTCCAAAGCAGCTTTCACATCTTACTTGTCGGGGCTTCGAAATTTGTGTTATGAGCATCAGGTACACGTTATGACGGTTCAGCCGGGATTCGTATATACAAAAATGACTGAGAATCAATCTTTGCCCAAAGCTATAACTTCAACACCCGCAGAGGTTGCATCCATAATCTACAATGCGTACCTTAAAAAGAAGAATCTAATCTACGTAAAGTGGTTTTGGAGATATATTATGTTTATTATTCAGACTATCCCGGAGTTCATGTTTAAAAAAATGAAACTGTGAGCGGCAGGAAAATTGCGTTTTTTGATTTTGACGGGACCATAACTAGAAAAGATACTTTGCTGGAAGTTATCAGATTTATTAAAGGCAAGTCCGCCTTCTATTTGGGGTTTATTTTAAACAGTCCCTGGCTACTTGCTTACAAGTTGAATATGTTTCCAAATGATCAGGTAAAACAAAAAATACTTACCTGGTTTTTTGCTGATATGCCGGAACAGGACTTTCAGGAGAAATGTGATCTGTTTACTGAAGAAAGACTCCCGGAACTGGTCCGGCCAGGAGCCATGGAAGAGATCCGCCGGCTCAGATCTTTGGGTTTTGATATCGTGGTGATTTCCGCATCCGCCGGGAACTGGATCGTAAAATGGTCAAACAGTCATGCATTGAAATTGATCTCTTCAAAGCTTGAAGTGAAAAACGGGTTGATTACTGGAAAGCTTGTCGGAAGGAATTGTTATGGTGAAGAAAAGGTAGTCCGCATACTTGATCAATGGGATCTTAAAGAATATGAGGAAATATATGCTTATGGGGATTCAGCAGGCGACAAACCCATGCTGACGTTGGCAACGAAATCCTTTTATAAGCCATTCAGAATATCATGAGTGTTATGTATTTGATTGGACATATTTTGAGTTGGGCGTTATTCATATATTTCGCTGCAAATACGCTGTATCTTTTCGTTATAGCGTTGTGTGGCCGTTTGATCAGACCCCAAAAGTTCAGCATGCAGGGTGAGAAGTTCCAAATAGCTGTTCTCATTCCTTGCATAAGGGAGGATAAGATCATATTGAATACCGCAATGCAGGCGAGGACGCATAATTATCCCGATTCCAGGTTTAGCGTGACCGTTATAGCTGACAAATTAAAACCAGAAACAATTCTTGCGTTGCGAAAAATTCCTGTGAATGTGATGGAAGTAAATCTGGACATGAAATCGCGTTCCCTACATGCAGCATTAGAGGCTTTCCAGGATGCCAATCCGGATATCGTTATGATATTAGACGCTGATAATATCATGGCTCCCGACTGCCTTGAAAAGGTGAACTCCGCCTTTCATGCCGGATTTGAAGCCATACAATGTCACCGCACGGCGAAAAATAAAAATACCGCGGTAGCCTTGCTGGATGCGATCAGCGAGGAGATCAATATAAACCTGTTTCGTCGTGGACCTTCATTGGCAGGATTGTCGGCCGCCCCTATTGGTTCCGGAATGGCCTTCAAGGCAGGTTTGATCCGTGAAATTTTTTCCACTCAGGAAATTCTTGAAAACCCCGGCGAGGACCGGGAAATCGATATGCAACTCATGCGGCGTCATATCAAAATGGAATTCCTTGACGATGCGCTTGTATTTGATGAAAAAGTGGATAATGCAGTGATATTTGAAAAGCAACGAGTGCGCTGGCTGGAAGCTCAGCTGAGTCATATAAAACGTTTTTTCGATTCCGATATGAAGGGGACACAGAAGTCTTTTCTTTTTTACAATAAATTCTTCCAAAACTTACTATTGCCCCGCGTGCTGACCTTAGTCGTTTTCTGCGTTCTTCTTATGATTATCATTATCCAGTTTCTTTTCCGCCTGCCCCTGCTGGCACCGCATCCGGATATTTGGCTTGCCATGATAGGTATGTATTTCCTGACCCTTTTTATATCCATTCCGCAAAGTTTCTACAGCGTACAAACCCTGGGAGCGCTGAGTAAGGTTCCACTACTTATGTTTTCGATGATCCGGGCCGTATTGCAAATGAAAAAGAAAAGAACTGAATTTCTGCATACACCGAAATCATTTACTTCAGAAGATAATAACGGTTTTAATGGCTAACTGTTTGTAGCCAGATATACACCTTCCGGAGTCAGGAAAATGTTCATACAGCCGAACGGCTCGAATGTGTGAGGTTGTAACCGACGCCTTTCAGAAACCATTTTAATTCACTCATCTGACCATTCTTAATATAGATAAAAATAGATTTAGGCAAGGTGATAAAAGTAAAAAAAAGACCGAAAATAAACATATGAAAAAGATCGCTGTTCCTGCGCATGAATAGTATCCGGTTTCGGGTATGGTAATAGACTTTTAATGGATTTTCCCTGCCAACCGTAAGAGATTCCTTGTGATAAATGGTTGCTGCTGGCTGATACCATATTAAGTAACCGGCGCTCTGAATCCTGACTGACCAGTCCCATTCTTCATAGTACAGGAAAAATTTCTCAGGGAACATTCCTGTTTTTTCGATCACTTCCTTTTTTACCATCATCGCACAGCCGTGGGCGCCATGGGTGATTCCCGGAATCTCAAATTGTCCATTATCCACTTCACCATCGCCGACAGTTGAAGTTCTTCCGGTGAAAGCATTCATTTTTCTGAATCCTGCATATTGGATGATTCGACGATCGTCGTAGTATTTAATCTTTGGACAGACGACTCCGATGCAAGCGTTCACACTGAAAGGCAGGATCAGTTTCTGTAAAATATCCGGTGTTAGCTCAGTGTCGTTATTTACGATGAAAATATATTCGCCTTTTGCCATGCGGATACCCCAGTTGTTTCCACCGGCAAATCCAAGATTTTCACTGCTGAATAACAAACGGGTGTGCGGATACAACAAGGGATTGAAGACTGTTTCCGGGTTTTCGTGTGAAGCCATATCGCAGACCAGGATCTCGAAATTACTGTAGAGCAGTTTTTTTGCAGATTCCAGAAATGCCTGGGTAACTGCAGCCTGGTTATAATTCAGTGTAATTATTGACACCAGGGGCTGTTCAACTTTTCCGCTAAGATTCATAACGGGAAGTTAGTGCGGAAAGGTCAGCCAAAAAACTAAGCGCTTGATTTCTGTATCAGAGCAGAAGGGGTATTGGCCATGATCCACAGATCATACATGAAATTGTATTTGTTGGCATAGTCAATGTCCAGATTGATTCTTTCTTCCGCGGACATGTCTTCACGGCCTCGTTTCTTGATCTGCCAGAGACCAGTAATACCTGCCGGTGCAAGAAAACGTTGTGCACACTGGTTTGTGGTCAGCGTCGCTGCTTCATACAGCGGCAAAGGACGATTGCCTACCAGAGACATATCGCCGAGTAAAACGTTCATCAACTGGGGCAACTCATCAAGACTTGAATTCCTGAGGAAGCTTCCTACACGGGTCACCCGCGGATCATTATTGAACTTAAAGAATGAAGGGCCTTTATTTTCAGATTCTGGATATTGATTCAGATGGGAGAGTTCCTGAACACAGAGGTCGGCTCCCGCAAACATTGTTCTGAATTTATAAAAATCAAATATTTTATACCCCCGGCCAGCTCTTTTTGAAATATAAAAAATAGGGCCCCTGGATTCTATCCGAATAGCCAACGCAATCAGAAAGAAAAGCGGGCTCAACAACAAAAGCGCAGTAAGCGACACCAGTATGTCAAAGCTGCGTTTAAGAATGCTATGGATGTTTACCGGCGCCACTACCAGCGCCTCATCTTCTTTCAGGCTGGTTTTCATTTCGGCCGCCTTGGACTTCACTTTATTCAGGAATCGTACTTTGCTGATCAGTGCGTTTTGTTCGGCTTTGTCAATCTCTATAATATCATCAGCCAGCATATGTTTTTTGTACATGCCCATTTCCATCTCACAAAGGCTTGCCGAGTCCATGATAAATGGAATACCGGCAAAATATGGATTGCTATTTAGGAATTGTACGAATCCTTTTACAGCGATGAATTCGAAAGTTGACTCGCAGAAAATAACTTCAGGAAGTGTGTTTTTTTCTTGATCAGTAGAACGCTTCAGTTCGGCTCTTGCATTCTCGATGCTATCTGAAGCATAACCGCGTTTAAACAATTTGACCAGTTTCTCAATATTGGCCGGATTTTTACCGATATAATAAAATCCGTTATGAATAATCAGGGGACTGGCCGCGACTTCTTTAGCTCGGATACTATACCTTACAAAAGCTTTTCCTCTATAGGCAGTTTTGGGTAGTAATGTGAAATCCATAGTCAGGTTAAGGTTTAATTTTCATAAATACGTAAGGCTAGCGGCTAAACAGCTTTCATTGGGTAATAGGCATCGAAAGATTTATTTTCTATCAGTTCCTGTACGGCATTTACCAGGTCAACCGGGTTAAATGGCTTCAGGAAGTAGTTTTGAACCTGGTATGCGGCACATTTTTCTTCCGTTTCTTCCATACTCAATCCGGATAAAACCATAACCGGAATGTTTTTATAAATACCACTAGATGCCAGTTGCTGAATCAGTTCCCAATTCTCCAGATCCGGTAATTGTGGATCTGCTATAATTAAATGTGGAAAGTTCCTTTTTGACAACCAGTGCATAGCCGAACATCCATCCGGTACGGTGATCACCTGATAAGATTTTCCAAGAACTGTTTGAAGCAAAAAACGGATTGCCTTACTGTCATCTACTGCTAAAAGTTGCTTTTTCATGGGCAGAAGTCATTGATAAATTTAGACTCTGTTCCTCAGTAGGTTGGAATTCTCGGTACGTGGTTAAACATGCGGTATTGGCATCGAAGGATAAACCTCAGATATAGGCAGGCAATCTATGTATAAAGTAAAGAATCAGCAATCGGGGGATTTCAAGGATAGATGGCTGATTTATAGCCGAACTTGTTTGGGATTGGAGGGCTTCAGAGGATTTGAAACGGATAATTAGAAATTCTACGTTAAAAGTAAGTATTTTTTCCTAAGATCCAAATATTGCCAGACCTTTTTTTGACTTAACCGGATAATCAAATTATGAATACGTGAGGAACTATACCGGATTATGCCTTGCTGCTTTTTCCCAGACGGAGGATTGTTTTTTCATGATCCATCTGTAAAAGCCTATAAACACTGATAAATTCATGAATAAGAAATAGTAGGGAATATAAATTGCCCTGATTTTCAGGTTCTGGTTAGCCAGGATCCAGCCAACACACGCCAATGCATAAAATACGGTCTGAGCTAGGAAAAATACTAAGTAAAACCCCCATGGCTGAGTATGAACCAGCCATGCATTTGAGATGAAACATATCAGCAGGCATAACGGGCACAAAGTCCAACGGAGGATCCGATGGGAAATGAATTGGAAAGATAAGACCGGGTATCGGAACACATTAAACAGGCCTTTTAGCATAATCATGGCCTGGAAAGCTCCGGCCGCGATTCTGACTTTCCGTTTTTGTTCGTCCCGCATCGTGGCAGACCCTTGTTCTGTGGCAAAGGCATTGGGTTCATATCTAATTACATAGCCCTGCATACAAATCTTCATCGATTGAACGAAATCTTCGATAATGGTACTTTCAGGAGCTTGGTAGAACAGGGAAGTTTTGAGGGAAAACAGTTCACCGGCAGCTCCAACGACGGAATACAATTCTGAATCAAGTTTTTTTAGCAATGATTCATATTTCCAATACATTCCCTCACCGGCGCCCGAGGCTTTGTCTGTTTCTGTTTTGGCAATTTTTTTTTCACCAGCCACCCCGCCAACCTGCGGATCAGCATAATGCCTGACGATTTCCCTCACACAAAGAGGATTCAGCAGGGTATTGGCGTCGCTGAAAATGGCATAAGGCGTTTCCACAAATCGGATTGCGCGGTTCATTGCGGCCACTTTACCTTGGCGTTCAGGGAGATGCAGTAAGCGAATTTGAGGATAATTCCTGATTATGCCGGGCGTTTCATCTCTGGAACCATCAGTTATGAAAATCCAATGGAGTTTACCGGCCGGATAATCCAGCGCCAGGCTATTCCTGATCTTCTGATCAATAAAATCCGCTTCATCAAAAGCCGCTACAACCAGAGTAATCTCCGGTTCAAAACGACCCACTGGAATGGTCCGGGAACTCTTGGAAAGGACACGTTTCAATTTAATCAATAGAAAAAGCAGGACACCATATCCGATATAACAATAAAATATGACACCTAAACTGAAAAAGAATGAAAACTTAGCCATTACCAGCAGTTGGTTGGCCGCTAATTTAAAAGATTCAGCGGAACGGCAGGCATATAAAATATTTTTACAGCTAAACCAGGGAGGATAAGCAATACAATAGTCTTATTAATTTTACTTTCTGGAATTTATTATTATTTTTGAGCCGTTTGGACTAACATAAGTAACTGATTACCCGAATACAATAAGAGTTTGCCCACCCGGTAAGCGTTTCCGAAACAGGATGTGCATGCTTCACCCGCCGGGATCTCCAATAGTCCCTTTTTCCTGACCAATCTGATATCCTGAGAAAGTCCTGTGTTGACGTCTCGTTAAAATGAAACAATAAAAGTCTTACCCATGGATATCATTTATCTTTTTAAGGTATTAGTCCGAAGAAAATGGACCATTCTTTTCTGTTTACTATCCGGTCTCCTGGGCGGTATTTTATTCAGAATAATTATACCAAGGGAATATATTTCCACGGCCCAATATTCAACGGGTTTTTCACAAACTCAAAAAGTAAGTCTTCAGTTAACAGAAATATTTGACGTAAACCAGATTGATTTCCGGATAAATAACGTCATCGAAACCTTTAAATCGCCGATCGTGCTGGCCATGGTCTCTTACGACCTGATGCTGCATGACCTGGATTCACAATATCCATTCAGAAATCTTGATTTCAAACTCAAAGGGGACTCTTCATTTACGAAAGCCGATTTGCCCAAGGCGCGTCTAATTCTCAGGGACCGTCTGAGTAATTTAAAGTTGCTCTCAACTTATGATCCCCAGGATAAAATGGTCTGGGACCTATTAAACCTTTACGGGTATGATGAAGATAATATTCTAAAAAAATTAGCA
>DATCAO010000457.1:0-3143 GCA_036512575.1 Puia sp. | reverse complement strand
AGTTCCGTTTTTCCAATCAGTATCATGTCGGCATTGTAGGAATTGATTTTATTAACCGATATGATGAATGACCGGTGAATGCGAATAAAAATTTCTTTGGGTAATGTTTCTTCCAGGGCGGAAATCAATTGTTTGGTGATGAGTGTTTTGGTATGGGTTATGATTTTTACATAGTCACTGAAACCTTCGATGTACAAAATATCGTGTAAAAAAACTTTCACCATTTTGCGGTCTACCCTGAAATACAGATATGTCTGTGTGGATTCGTTAGCGGATTCATTCACATGATACAGGGAATCAGCAGCATCCAGGTTCGTTTGCAGCACTTTGTTTACCGCTTTTAAAAAACGTTCAAAGGAAATGGGTTTCAGCAGGTAGTCAACCGCATCCAGCTCAAACCCTTCTATGGCATATTTCCTGAACGCAGTTGTAAAAATGATCTTGGGGGATTTTTTCAGTGTGCGTATAAAATCCGTACCCATAATCTGGGGCATCTGAATATCCAGAAAGATCAGGTCAACCCGGTATTCCTGGAGCATCTGGAGGGCTTGCACTGCGTTTTCGCAGGTGCCCACCAACTCCAGGTTCTGCACTGATCCGATGTATTTCTTTAAAATGGATAAGGCCAGGGGTTCGTCATCCACGGCCAGGCAGGTAATTTTTTTATTATACATATACAGGAGTTGAAGCGTTCATCTTTAATTTGTCCCCTTTAAGATCAGGTTTTTGTTTTTCCAGCATGATGCTCATGGTCACTGAAAATATGCCATCGGCCTCAAGAAAATGGAGACTGTGTTTTTCCGGATACAGGATCTGCAGTCTTTTTTTTACGTTCTTTAATCCGATTTTTATTCTTTCTTCGCGGCTTTCAGGGACCGGGTTCACATCGTTGCTCATGATAAATGCCAACTGGTTATTCAATGTTGAAATGTCCAAATGGATTCTGGCATGATCCATCGCATTGCTGGCGCCGTGTTTAAAACTGTTTTCAACGAATGGAATCATCAGGAGTGGTGCAATCAGCAGGTCTTCCTGATCGTTCAGCCTGATATCAGTGATTATTTCCAGCCTTTCGCCATACCTGATTTTCTCGAGTCCGATATAATCCACCAGCATTTTAATTTCCTTACTCAAGGGCACCATGGAACCCGTGCCCTCATTGGTCATATACAATACCATTCCGGACAATTCATTTAATACCGTGATTGCTTTTGGAGAGTCGTCGAGCATGAGGGCATAAATATTATTGAGGGTATTAAACAGGAAATGGGGATGCACCTGGGCTTTTAATAACTGTAGTTCAGCCCTCGAATTTTGGTAAATCAGCGCTTCATTTTCGCGTTGTTTGTTATACCAGTTCTTGTAATATTTTACCGCGAGCAGGATGCTGGCCGCTACGAATGTGCCGGTACAGTGGATATTGCTGTACACCGAGAAATATCTTGCCTGGAACGGCGTCAAAGGTCTGATGCCGGGAATGTCGAAAAAGATAGGAGAACTGCGGTCAGTCCAGATATTGAGGTAATCCACATAGGTCACCCCGTACAAAGCGGTCAGGAGCAGGACCAGTAAAAGAAAAAATGTCACATATTTTCTGGTTTGAAAAAAGCGTGGAATCAGAACATATATGAAGGGATAGCAGAAAAGCATTTGCAAAAAAACCCGGTTGGCCGATACGCTCATTTGGTAAATGACAAAGGATTTCATACCCACTTCATCCGGAGTCTGGTTTCGTAATTGTGTACAGGACATGTAGAAAAACCAAGACAGCCAGAAAATAGCATGCCTGACCAGCTTTACAGACCTTTCCTTTGAAAATATCAATTCATGTATGGTCATACTCCAATAAGCATTTCATTTGGATTTTCTTTCCGTGAATATTCTGTATTCAATTTCAACACCAGTATGAAATAGGTTGTTCCGTTTTCCGTAAAGAGGTCGGGAGTTTTACTGCCTTCGTACAATAACTCGATACTGGTCAGTGAATCCAGCAGGCGACTATAGTGTTCCGTGCTTTCCCGGCTGTTTTCATGATTCCCCCTGCATTCCAGCTGAAAGTGTAGTTCATCATGGGTTGTTTTTATAATCAGGTTGATAAATATTTGCTGGTCCCCGTTTTGGTATAAGTTATCCAGGCAATTTTCTACAATGGACAAAAGGAGCAGGGGAGAAATGAACAGCTGGTCCGACCCGGTTTGCTGATGATATTGAATCGTAAAGGCTCCGGGGTGAAATGTGTTTTTCAGGATGAGAAATGTTTTCAATACTTCCAGTTCATTTTCCAGCGGAACCATTTCCTTTTCATGCTCATACAAAACATAACTCAGCAGCTCAGATAATTTCAACAGGATGGCAGGAGATTCGAGGGATCGATTTCGGATCAGCGATGAGATGTGTTGCAAAGCATTGTAAAGGAATTGGGGTCTGAATCTTGTCTTTATGAGTTGCAGTTCCGTGTTGATCTTCTGCCGGAGCAGGCGCTCATGTTCTTTTTGTTTGAGATGAAAGTTTTTGAATAGTTTGATGATGATGACCAGTATGGTTGAAGTAAGGGGGAAACCAATACCGTAACGGACAGGCAGGAACCATCTGAAACTTACGGGTAAAACTTGGTAAGGCAGGGACTGGGTCAGCGCCGCATACAGATAAGTAATGAACCAGGCGATTGAAAAATAGCAGGCGGTCAGCACCACCATCACACCCAGCAGGGCCAGGTATTTTCCGGGATAGATAAAACGCGGCAATAAAATATGCAGGGCGATATACACGGCAATAAAACTCACCGGCGCATAAATCATCAATTGAAGCGACCTGAAGTATGTTTTTATGTGAAAAAGATCCTGAGTGGAAACGGGAAGGAGGTTGACGTAAAAAAAGTAGATTAAAAAACAGGCCCAGAAAATAATGTGCCTGCTGACCCTGGGAATGAACCGATTTGAAAATATGAATTCATTCGTTTTCAAATAAAAAAAATCTTAACCAAAGGTATAGGAATAGCCTGTTCAAAAATGGCCTAATGCCATTAAAAATGTATCAACGCCCCTTTTGCAGCCGGGCATGCTGTTTGCCGACGGTAAACGGTTTTAATGGTATTCTTTCCGCTTAATACCGGCCTAAACCGGGATTTGAACGAATCTGAGGCG
>DATCAO010000456.1:0-11351 GCA_036512575.1 Puia sp. | reverse complement strand
GTATGGCTTCCGTTACCGTATCGAAAACAATTCTGTTTATTCCCCTTCCCGTGCCCAGCCAGATTTTATTTTCCCTGTCTGTGACCACACTGTAAATAAAATCAGCATTCAATCCATTTTTCGTGGTAAACTGCCTGTGTTGCCCGGTCAATGAATTATAAATGATGAATCCGCGGTTTGCAGTAGCGAGCAAAAAATATTTCCCCAGAATGCCCAGGGACATATAACTCGACATGTTTAACAGGGAGTCATTAATTTTTCGATATTGAAAATTGTTATTGACCACGTAGAGCCCGCCATCTGTTGCAACGAGCAGTGAATCTTTTGAAATCCGAATGATCCGGTCCGCGTAACCATTTAAAATATGATCCGTTTTGCCATCGGCAGAAACATATGCAAATCCCCTGCAGGATGTCACCCAGAACCCACCCTGTTCATCCGGGAGCACCGAGTTAATACAGCCTTTTAATGAACTCAGTTTGATATTGGTTGCTTTTTCGTTTTCGTATTTAACAAATAGTCCGCTGCTCGCTAAAACATATACTGCATCGTTTGGCCCATGATAAAGGCCCGTGATGTTTTGATCACTCGGTGCTTCTGATATGCCCTCAACACGCCTGACTCCCTTGTCGTCTTTTATAAATAATCCCGACCCCTCTGTTCCCATAAAAAGTCGGCCATGGTCTTCGAGTATGGGCATGATGCCGGCATTTGCTGCAGCCCTGAACTGATCATAAATCAGGAACGGCTGGGATGAGTAGCGTAACACCCCTGTACCATTGGTTCCAAACCAGATATTATTTTCCCGGTCCTGAAAAATAGCGGTAGTCCAGCTGCCTTCATAACCGTTACCCGGATTAAAAGAAATCAAACCGGAATCAGAATACTGGAATAACCCATGACTACCAGACAGCCACAACCTGTTTGACCTGTCCAGAAACATGTTGTTGAAATTCCCCATGTTGTCGGCATGGAAAAGTGTTTTGATATCTCCCTGGTTTACAGAGAGCAGAGAATTGTAGGTGAGCAGGAACAATTTGTTGTTGTCGGTCTGGTCAAAAATAATTTTCTGACATATGCCCATTTCATTGTTTTCGGGCATTGAGATTTCATTTTTCCAGGATTGATTTTCCAGCCGGAAAATGCCCTTACTCATTACGGCGGCCCATATGGTTCCCTGATGGTCGATCTGGATCGCTGTTATTCTTTCAAAAGATCCTGTAATATCGGAGCGGACCGGTTTGTCGTTTTTGTCGACCTGGTACAATTTACCTTCCATTAAAACCCAGATCCGCTTCATGCCATCTTCCTGTATGGCCCGGACTGCATTTTCGCCCGGCTTGTCCGATATGCGGATGTTTTTAAACGATGCCCCATTGAATCTGGAAATGCCATAGGAGGTACCTATCCAGATGTTTGAATCGTGATCAGCCAGAATTGAACTGGCATAATTGTTTAACAGGCCATCCGTTTCACTGTAGTTGGTAAATACTTTTCCATCGAATCGTGAAATGCCACCGAGCGTACAAAACCATAGATTATCAAAATGATCCTGTGTAATGGCGAGCACCTGCGACTGGATCAGGCCCTGTTGTACATTGTAATTCTGGAAATGGAATTTTTGCGCGGACAGGAATGCCGGAATGAAGAAGCAACTATAAAAAAGTTTTTTACAAAAACGTAGTATTCCAGGCATATCCATAAAATCAGTTGTGCAGAAACCTTATCAAACGCAAGCTCCAGAAAACTATTAGATAAACTAACTTTAGAGCCGGGTTGTTCGGGATAATTCCCCCATTTGGGGGGAGCTTCATCTCAGGGAAATCATGGAAATTTATATAAATTTTTGGATACGATGGAAGAAACTCCTGTCAGGATAGTTATCGTGGAAGACGATAAGGTAATCCGCGAAGGTTATCGCTTCCTGATTGGCGAAAAGCAGGGATACCAGGTGATCAACACCTACTCCACAGCCGAACAGGCGATCAAGAAACTGGCTGAAGACAACCCCGACCTGGTGATGCTGGATGTGGGCCTGCCGGGCATCTCCGGTATTGAGGCGATTCCCCGGTTCAAGAGCATATTGCCCCAGGTATTGATTTTAATCTGCACTGTGCATGATTCCGAGGAGATCATATTCCGTGCCCTGGCCAATGGTGCTTCAGGATACCTCACGAAGAATAGCTCAGCGGTAAAAATTATGGAATCGATCCGGGAGATCATGCAGGGTGGCGCTTCCATGAGTGCCAATGTTGCCCAGCTGGTTATCCGGTCTTTTCAAAGAAATTCCCATTCACCGTTATCGAGAAGGGAAACACAGATCCTGGAAGAAATTGCCAAGGGGAAAAACAGGCGCGTTATTGCGGATGAATTATTCATAGACAACGAAACCGTAAAAAGTCATATCAAAAATATCTATGCAAAACTAAATGTTCATTCCAAGGCCGATGCCATCCGTACCGCCCGGGAGAACAAACTGATTTAAATAAAAAAGCAGGTGGTAGAAACCACCCGCGGTCACATGAGAAAATAAAACTAGTACTCGGGGACCCACGCGGGAGTCTCCAAAATATCTTCAAATAACGGACCTGATTGTTCGTTACTGCCTTGCGTTACCCATTTTTTAAAATCCTGCATCCTCACCTGGTTAATAAAAACCTTTTCTTTGGGAGCAGGGTGCAATTCCACCTCGATCCTGCCTGCCACACATAACTTGAATTTTCTAACCGCCTCAATATGGACCAGGTATTTTTTGTTAATCCGGTAAAAATTGGCCGGATCCAATGCCATCGTCAGCTCCCTGAGTGTTTTCGGGATCACATATTTAATCCCCTGGTTCCTGTCTACCATATAACAGGTCTTGTTTTCCAGGAAAAAATAGGCAATCTCATCCGTTTTGAACAACACGTATTCGTTTGAACGTCTGATGATAATGCGCCGGTATTGACTGCTCGGATTCGTACTCATCAACATATGGAATTGAATGCTCATTAAAATTATAGACTAATTCGTCCCAATACTAAAAAAGGAGTAAAATGCCGCCGCGGGGGGGATAAAACGAATTATTTCGTACTGTTTTAAGGCGGGGGAGCTAAAAAGGGGGATGGTTTTTTTCGTTGACCGTTAACCGTTGACGGTTGATCGATTAGCGGCTTGCGGTTTTGGAAGGGGATAAAAAGAAAAAACCCCCAAGGTTTCGTCGGGGGTTTTTCAAAGAACTTGAATTTAAGGTTTTCTGAAGGACGGTAAATCAAGCTGGTTTTTCAGGGATATTCGGTTGTTTCAGTGATATTGGATATATCAAATATAGGCTTGTACCTGGATGCGCCAAAGCGCATATCCCCTCAATTTTAGTTCGTAGAATTACGTAAAAATCACAAACCTTCTTTATTTTATATGTGCACGTAACATCCAGGCTGTTTTTTCATGTTTTTCCATGAGGCCTGTTATAAAATCGCTGGTACCCGCATCTTTATGGGCCTCATCGAATTCTTTAACGTTGGACCTGATGAATTCGATAATGGATTCATGGTCTCCCAGCAGGTTTTTGATGAGATCCAGGCTGGTGTTACCCCCCTTGAGTTGTTCATTCAGGTGGGTGAGTTTGAGAAAATCCTTCAGCGTCGCCGGTGCATAGTGACCCAACTGACGGATGCGTTCAGCAACGGAATCGACAATTTCCTGGGACTGGTTGTACAAATCTTCAAAATAGACGTGAACCGAGTGAAAATCCGGACCTTCCAGATTCCAGTGCGCATTCAGTGTTTTGGTATACAATACAAATTCATCGGCCAGTAATTTGCCCAACTGCTCAGCTACGGTTTTACGGTTCCCTTCTGAAATACCAATACTTGTTTTCATGCTATATGATTGATTTATGCATTGTCTTAATCAAAAACGTTTCATTCAACACAAAGTTCAGTGTATGTTGAATGAAACGCAAATCCTTTTCAGAAAAGCTTCGAAATTTAATGGCAATTTATTGCGGCAGACCGGGTTCAGATTCGTTAAGGAACTCTTCGAACTCAGGTCTTTTCGGATCGGGACCATATTGATTCGGACCCTGGGTAACGTCCGTACAATATAGTATCAGGTTGTATATGGGAATAAGTATAAACCAGCCGCTTTTATTCACATCGTGCATTCTGCGAACCCCAACTGCGATAGACGGAATTATGGATGCCAAAAGGCGCGGCCCTCAAAAACTGCGTACTTCTTTAAAACTTGCAAATACCATTTCATACGAGATTGTTTTGGGTTAAAAAATACCATGAATCAGAATATGTACCCGGCTCATGAATTTAAATATAATAAAAAAAAATTCATAAAGAACTGACATATAACATACTAAGTGTTTCCACTTAGTCTGACCCCGCGACCTGTCATTTGACTAACTTCGCTTCATGTCCGATTCCTTTACCCTGAATTTTCTTTTCAAGGAAATGCCGCAGGAAATACCGTGCAGGCTGAGGTCGAGTGCATATACTTACCAGTTTCTCTGCACTGTTGATGAAACTGAACTGATCCTTGAAAAAGATGATGAGGGAAATTTAAGGGCGATTGAAGCAGATCCTTTCTCAGCAAAAAAAACAAGACCCGATCCAGGACTTGTCCGGGCAATGATCGCAGAAATGGAAAGGATTTTGCAATAGAGTTCATGATGTTTCTGTTTATGGACATCCGGCTGATGACTGACCACTGCTGAAGAATAAAATTGGAGACTAAACCCGATTATATGGAGGAGAATCCCGATATACCTGTTTACACCGATGTGGAAGCTGTCTTTAAAGGGCGTAAAACGACAGATGAAAAAATTCAGATGATTGCGAGCTGCACGCTAAACGGAAAAACGGACCGGAGTGTCTGGATTGAAGTGCCGACGGTTTTGTATAACGGCTATAAGGGCAAGGTGCGGATCATTGAATTTAATGTCAAAAATGGATTGCTGGAAGTGCTCAAAGTGCAGAAGGCTTAACGCCTAAGGCCTAACGCTTAAGGCTAAAGGCCGATCTTCAGTTGATAATTTCTCCCGGATACTGCGTAGCGTTAAGCCTTATGCCTTAAGCCTTGTGCCTTATGCTTTAGGCCTCAAGCTTTAATCGCATCAATCTTTTTTGCGAGTTTGCGGTCTTTCTCGGTTACAATATCTCCGGCATCATGGGTGGATAACCAGACTTCGACTTCATTATACACATTAGTCCATTTAGGATGGTGATCCATTTTTTCAGCTTCAAGGGCAACCCTTGTCATAAAAGAAAAAGCTTCAGAAAAATTCTTAAAAACGAACCGCTGATACAGGGACTGGTTTTTTTCTTCCCACATAAAATAGTATTAAATAAAACGCCAATAACTGTACACCTCGTCGAAATGCAAATTTGTATCAGGCCAGTGATCCATATCGAAGCCGGGTGCTTTTTCAAGAACCTCCTTGCTCTGATCAAAAATAAAACGCTTGTTGGCGGGGTCCAGGGTGAGCAGGCGCAGGGGAATGGCAAAATATTTTACACCGATACCCAGAAATCCGCCAAACTCAATTATAAAATAATCGATATTCCCCGATTCCAGGTCCAGCATAATGTCTTTAATCTCTCCGAGATGTTTACCCGAAGGATTAACCACTTTGTCCCCTTCAAGCGAAGATGCAGTCAGGTACCGCCCTTTTCTGTTTGGCAGCAAAGGCCCCTGGTTTTCGCCAGTCAGATTGTCCTTTTCAAACAACGGTTCTTTTTCTCCAGATTTAATTTCCATATATATCTATTTATGCGGTTATCAAAGGTATGGTTAAAAAATGATGCCAGGTCATTAACAGATGGTTCCGGATTGGGACATTAATTCCACAAATAAGAATGGTTTGGGACTCCAAACACCCGGGATTAAAAAAGATTTTATTTAAAACCTTTATTTGTATTCCTAAGTAATTGATACTTACCGTCTAAAAATGTTTAATCCCCGTGGAAGACCCATAAAGAGAATCTGGTATATGCCTTGCACTTATAGTTATGGTTTTTCATAGGATATTGGATTTTAAAATGGGCTGGATTTCTATCCTGGCCCTTTTTTTATTTATAATCTTCAGAGCGTTAATTTTGCCAACCTTTAATTACTAAAAAATGAAGAAAATCAGCGTAATCGTATTCGGTTTGTTCAGTTTCTGTTTTTCACAACCTGCATTCTCACAATCTAAAACATCTGGACAAGGCAGTACAAACCCCATGCAGATCGGCAGCCTGTTTGTCAATGTGGGTGTTGGGTTTGGAGCCGGTTATAAAAATCCAACCTATAATACGCCCTGGGGATTCAAAGTGGCTGCTGAATATGGCATGTGGCAGGCCGGCCCCGGTGTGATTACCCTCGGGCCTGAATTGGGGGGTACATTCTCGGGACAGCATAAAGGCGATTATTCCTATATTTCCAGCACATTCGTGGTAGCCGGAAGAGCTGCATGGCACTATGGATGGGATATTCCCGGTCTGGATACTTACGGTGGTTTTTCTGCAGGTATAGGTTTTAATCATTATACCTACCCCGGTACCGACTACAATAGTCCGATCCCGTATTTCGGTGCATTTGCCGGAGCTTCTTATTTTGTGACACCGGGTTTCGGATTTAATTCAGAATTCGGGTATGACATCACGAATTTCCAGGTGGGTGTGGTGTTCAAGATTCAATAGCGCTTTCTTTAGTAAATGCATACACAAAAAAATGGAGGGTCCGGCCCTCCATTTTTTTTCGTGCTTTGAATAATTATTGGTATCCCGGATTTTGTTTCAGATAGGGGGTTCCTGTGGAATTCTCCGCATCTAATTCATTTTGTGGAATGGCAAAATATTCATTCACGCCTTTAGTGAATACAGCATTACTGTTTACCAAATAAAAAGAACTTCTGGTTTTTTCAGTGTTCACATAATTATTCAGAGTCGTCGCCATGGAACCGGTGCCATTGTCATATCTCGCGAGGTCGAAGAAACGCTGACCTTCCATGGCCAGTTCCAGTCTTCTTTCCATTTGAATAGCTGTTAGCGCATTAGCGTGGCCCATGCCGGCAAAAGCTCCTGCCGGATACGGACTCACTTTGTATTTATCTGCGGGTGTAGTTTGCGGTGTATACATGCTGGTTGCACCATCGTAGTTGGCATTCAAATAGACAAAACCCTGTGGATTACCAGCTCTGGTACGAACCATGTTTACGTAGGCCTGTGCCTGATCAAGACTGCCAATTTGCGCCTCGCATTCTGCATCCCAGAGTAAAACATCGGCATACCGGCAAAGCAGTACATTATTCGCAGCCACTTCGGCTGCACCCCAGAATACCGTTTCGGTGGAAGAAAAAGTTCCCTGCTGACTTTTTGCATAGTTATTCTTCATGGTAACAAATAATCCATCGTTTGGCACGTCGCGAATCCAGGTGCTGTCTACGGTTCCCCAGTCAAACCAGGGTTTGCCCGGCCTGCCGGCAGTCCAGTCCAGACGCGGATCCACATTACCCGTCCAGGGATTGGGCGGATAACTCACCAGGGGCGAATTGTTATAACTGCCATCCAAAAAAGGAAGTCCGTTTGCATCGGTTTTATAAGCCTGAACCAGGTTCCAGGATGGATTATTAAATCCGCAACAGCCGGGACCGTAATTATATGGATGGTTCAGTTCATCCCCCGTGTTACCGTTACCGCCGTTGGTGGCGATTGCTGATCCATCATTCACAGAAGTCTGGCATGCAAAAACACTTTCAGAGCTATTCTTTTGAGCAGGATTAAAATTGCTTTGAAAGAGTGGGGTAAGTGCATAATGCGTTCCATCCGAAGTGGTGCCATCTGCGATCACCTGGTCGAGCAATGGTTTGGCGCTCGCATAGTCGTGCTGGTACATATAGGCTTTTGCCAGAAAAGCCATGGCTGCCCATTTATTAACCCTTCCGATATTGGGCTGTGTGCTGGGCAGGTTGTCGACGGCATATTTCAAATCTGCAACAATTTTCGGCCAGATATCAATGTATTTATCTGTTGTAAAATCATAATTGGGAACGTTTAGATTTCCGTTCACGTAAGAAATGTTTTCATCTACATAAGGAAAATTATTCCAGGCTTTCTTTCCTTCAAAATGATAAAACCCACGAAGGAACCTGGCTTCAGCCACATATTCTGTGGTATCCGCAGGAGAAATACCAGTTGACAGACGAAGTGTTCGGATCACATCATTTGATCTTTGTATGCCTGTATACAAAACAATCCATCTCTGATCCAAATAACTGCTGGTAGATGCCTGCGCCAATGACCAGGTGAGCAGTGGAATCGCTGCAGGCTGATCTGAAGGTGTAGATCCTTTGTAAGAATCATCTGCCGCTTCACTTCCATATACATAATTGGATGCGGCACTTCCATTACCAAGATTTTGGCCGGGCACATTTTCGCCGGACAATAACACATAAGCACCGATTAACAGCCCCTGAACTCCGGAATTGTTATTGACATTTGAAGCAAGCAGGGATCCCTGTGGCTGCAGATTCAATTGTTTATTGCACGCATATATAATGATCATCAACAGTACCGCAGCGGCAGGTAATATCCATTTTAATAATTTTTTCATATAAACTTAATTTTTAAAATAAATTAATGTACTGTGATACTCACACCCACATTATATGACTTTTGATTATTCGGGTAGACGCCATTATCGTAACCAAACACCGTATTGGTTCCCGGATTCAATTCCGGATCCAGCCCCGAATAGTTGGTGACGGTAAACAGGTTCAACACCTGAGCATAGACACGGAAATTGTCAAAATGCAAACGCTTCAGTGAATTGGAAACAATCGTGTAACCCACAGTCAGGTTTCTGCACCGGAGAAAAGAACCACTCTCCATAGTATATGAATTAAATGCACCCGAATTACTGAAATTGGCACTTTGTTCCAACATCGGAACATTCGTTCCGGGATTGGCCACATGGGCTGTCGGATCGTTTACATTGGTGGGCTTACCGCTTGCATCAATTAAAGTTGCAGAATTGAGTGCCACATTTGTACTGATCTGGTTTCCGAAACTCTGGGGGAAATCTGTTGAAGATTTTACATTGTTGATAATATCATTACCAACCTGTGCATAAAAGAACGTATAGAAATCAAAGTTTTTATAGTTTACTGAAATATTCAATCCAGTAGTAAATTTTGGATTTGGATTACCAAAAAAAGTTCTGTCATCTCCATTAATCACTCCGTCATGATTGACATCAGCATATTTAAACCGGCCTGGCGCCGCGTTCTGCTGGGTGGCAGATCCTTTCACGTCGGCATAACTCTGGAACAATCCGATCACCTGGTAACCAAAAAACGCACCCAACGGCTCTCCCGGTTGAATCCTGGATGTGGTCGTTTGCGCACCAATGGGTTGATTGATGTACAAAGTTCCGGCGGGAAGGCTTACCACTTTATTACTATAAGTAGTAAACGTACCGGTGATATCGAACCTCAAATCACTTTGGATTTTACCGTGATAGGTAAGCGAAACATCTATACCGGTGTTTTGGACGTTACCTGAATTGAGAAAGGGATCCAGGGTTCCGCCATTCGTCCCGGGAACTGCAGGGACAAACAACAGACCACTTATTAGTTTTTTATACCAGTCGAAACTAAAGTCCAGTTTATTTTTTATAAAACTTGCATCAAACCCCACATCAGTTATGATGTCCTGTTCCCATGTCGTATTGGGGTTGCCATACTGGCTTACATAGAGGCCCGCTGACGGAGTGTGGCTGGTTCCGTTAATGTCATAATAGGACTGGTTGATCTGCTGACCATATAAAGTGTAAGCATTGGTGGGGTTGATATTGCTGATAGAACCCAGTTTGCCCCAGCTGCCGCGAATTTTGAGTTCACTTAACCAGCTCACATCGCGCATAAACGATTCCTGCGAAAGCATCCAGCCTGCTGAAACAGAAGGGAATATTCCATTTCGCTGGGCGGGAACAAAAACTGATGAATTATCGCTACGCAGCGTGGCACTCAAATAATATCGCTGGTCATAATTATAATCGATCCGCCCGAACACGGAAAATATGGCAAGCTGATAGGGCGTATATAGGCCGTTATCTCCCAGAATGGTTGAATTATTAGTCTGGGTTGAAGCCTGTCCGAAATTCAGAGTCCAGAGATTTGGAGAGACTGTCAGGTTGCTGGAATCGGTAATATAATAGTTGCCGCGCGTCGCGTTACTACCCTGACCGGTATTATAAATATATTCAGTGCCTGCCAGGAGTGAGAAACTGTGTTTCTCTATCTGGTTACTGTAATTTAAAGTATTGGTCCAGATCAGGCTTGAGTTCTGTCCGTAGGTTTCAGTATAGAGGTTGGCTGCATGATTGTTTTCTGCATTTTCATATGGTGTTGTTGCAAACCCGTTGTAGTAATAATTATCAAATGTGCCACCTGCGCTCGTGCGTAATGTGAAATGTTTCAGGAAGTCCACTTCTGCAAAAACATTACCGACTACCTGGTAATCCCGATTCTGATTATCGGCCTGGCGGTCCTGGATGGCAACGGCATTGGATGCATTGCCAAGGCCCTGCGAAATTCCTCCGGCATAATTACCTGTGATATCGTATATCGGGATAATATTGGGTAGCTGATAGGCGGCGTTGATGGAATTTGTTGAATTTACGCCCGGTGCATTCAGATAACCGGGATTTGTTTTATAGAAGATATAAGCATTTTCTCCAACATGCAGGTGATCGTCGGCCAGACTAAAATTGGTGTTGATGCGCACAGAAAATCGTTGCAGACTGGTTTCAATCAATGTGCCCTGCTGGTCCATATAGTTAAAGGACATATAGTAGGTTGACTTACCATAACCCCCACTCAAAGACAGATTGTGGTTCATGATCAGGGCCGGTTTGAAAATATCATTAAACCAGTTGTTACCATTCTGGTCTGCAACGGTGATGTGATTGGTGTACAGGTTATAGTCGGCCAGGCTGGTATTTGGCGCATTTTGCGGAGCTCCGGAAGGCGTTATATAGTATGGTACTACCGGTGTTGGTCCGCTGCCGTACTGTGGGCTGCTGGGCGCTATGCCATCGTTGAAAGCCTGAGCCCATTTCGCTACCCCTGTTTGAGTGGGTGTGGCAAGATCCCAGCTTTTGCTTAACGGCTGCTGACTTCCGATAAACCCATCGTAGCTGATCTTTACCCTGCCGGAGACACCTTTTTTAGTTGTTATCACGATGATCCCGTTTGAACCGCGTACCCCATATATTGCTGCACCACCGGCATCTTTCAATACCTGCAGGGACTGAATATCGTTTGGGTTGATATCATGCATATATCCGGGCACGCCATCGATGAGGACAAGGGGCGTTGA
>DATCAO010000455.1:0-4671 GCA_036512575.1 Puia sp. | reverse complement strand
TGATATCATTTCGGATCTTTGTGCGGGCCTGGTGGGTGGATTGGGTTTCGCACCTTCTGCTAATATTGGGGATCATATTTCGATTTTTGAAGCAGTCCACGGAACAGCTCCGGACATTGCAGGAAAAAACATCGCAAACCCCACTGCGCTCCTGCTGAGCGGGATTGCCATGTTGCGTCACCTGGGCCTGATGAAAAATGCAGCCATAATTGAAAATGCACTATTATATACACTTGAACAAGGTGTGCATACCGGCGATTTTGGTGACAAAAAGATTCCTGGAAAAAACACAACGGAATTTGCCCAGGCGATCATCAATAATTTCGGCAAATCGCCGGAACATGGTGCAAAACCGGTAATGCCGAATATGCACGTGACGCCGACCGTTTTTAAAATGGATCAGAACCAGATGATGGTTTCCGTGGACGAAAGCGAAATAAAAGAATATATCGTTGGTGTGGATATGTTTATCGAGAGTTCAGAACAGCCGGAATTCATTGCAAAAAAATGCCTTCGCCACGGCGGTGTGAAATTTAAGCTCATCAATATCAGCAATCGCGGAACCCAGGTTTGGCCTACCGGTTCCGTATATACGAACCTGGTGAATCAATATAATGCCCGATTCGAAAGCATCGACGGCTCTCCGCTGGTACAGCAGGACATTATCGGCCTGTATGTAAGCCTGAGCGGGGATTTTAAAATCGGATCACTGGAATTGCTGAATGTGATGGGCGGGAAAAAAGCATATAGCCTCGCACAGGGACAGTAGGGTTGACGGTTGACGGTTGGCGGTTGGCGGTTGGCGGTTGACGGTTGACGGTTGGCGGTTGACGGTTGGCGGTTTAGCGTAACGCGCTAGTGATCTTCCTCCGGTCCCGCTTTCAACTTAATATTTTCATGATGCCTGTCTGAGTCACGCATATTCTTTTTCTCAAAATTTTTTACCAGTGCTTCTGTCAGATCCGTGCCGGTCTGGTTGGCAATGCAGAGTATCACCCACAAGACGTCGGCCAGTTCATCAGATAACTTTTTGTCTTTGTCCACCTCCCTGAAAGACTGGTCACCATAAGTCCTGCACATCAGCCTGGCCACTTCACCGACTTCTTCCGTGAGGATCGCCATATTGGTCAGCTCGCTGAAATATCGCACACCCGTCGTGCGGATCCAATCATCCACGAGGTGCTGCGCTTCCCGGATTGTAACTTCTTCAGTTGCCATGATCAGTTCAATTGTTTCTTATAAAATGTCAAACTTCCACACTTCCACACTTCCACACTAATAGTAAAATTCTCCCTCCAGATACGTGTGCGCATGACCGCTCATCAATACCCTGTCTGCAGCCAGTTCACAATCCAGAAATCCCCTCCTGGCAGACAACTGAACAGCCGTCAGTTTGGTCTTGCCGGTTTGCTTTGACCAATACGGAACCATTACACAATGTGCGGAACCGGTTACCGGATCTTCGTCTATTCCGGACTGTGGAAAGAAACAACGGGAAACAAAATCAGACTCCGTTCCCGGCGCTGTAACAATCAGGCCACGTGACTGAAGTTTTCTGATCAGGGACAAATCGGGTTTCAATGATTCCATATCGGCCTGGTTCCCCAGCACCGCCATATGGTCGAATCGGGAGAGATATACTCCGGCAGGTTTTATACCCAGGGCCTTTTCAATCAATCCGTCATCGCTGGTTATTTTTGGTTCATCAGCCGGAAAATCAAGCGTAATCTTTCCGTCCTTCCTGTGTGTTACTTTCAGCGGACCGCTTTTAGAATGAAATACAATCTGTTCAGAAATATAGTTGAGGTGATTGAACAATACATGAGCCGTCGCTAATGTGGCATGACCACAAAGGTCAACTTCAACAGTCGGTGTGAACCAGCGAATGTCAAAGTCTTTTCCCTGCGAAACAAAAAAAGCAGTTTCTGAGAGGTTGTTTTGGGCGGCGATTTGCTGCATCAGTTCTTCAGGCAACCAGGTGTTCAGGGGCACAACCGCCGCGGGATTGCCGCCAAATTTTTTATCAGAAAATGCATTGGTTATATAAACTGCTGCCTTCATAAATCCTTGTGTTTTGTATCGATCAGGATGGTCACGGGGCCGTCATTCAAAAGATCTACCTGCATATCCGCACCAAAAATACCGGTCCGGATCTTTTTTCCCAGATCCTTTTCGAGCTGTTGCACCATCAACTCATAAAGAGGAATGGCGATATCGGGCTTTGATGCCCGGATATATGAAGGTCGATTCCCTTTTTTCGTTGCAGCGAATAAAGTAAACTGGCTGACCAGCAATATATCGCCACCCGATTCCAACAGCGAGATATTCATAACACCATCTTTATCGTTGAATATCCGGAGGTTGATGAGTTTATTACTTAACCATATGATGTCGTCCGCCCCGTCCGCGTCTTCAATACCCAGCAACACCAACAATCCCGAACCCATAGCCGCATGTATGGAGCCGTTGATCTCCACGCTGGCACGTTTTACTCTTTGTACGACTGCCCGCATCAATTCAAATTAATCAAATTACATTTACGAAATGAAGATAGATGTTTCCAGGGAAATCAGTTTCCGGACCGCACGCAGTGGCGGCAAAGGTGGCCAAAACGTAAATAAGGTAGAGTCCATGGTTATCGGTTATTTTCATATTCGGAATTCAGCCCTTTTTACAGTTGCTCAAAAAAATCTGCTCGAACAAAAACTCAACTCTAAAATAAATAGCGAAGGATTTTTCCAGGTTAAATCACAAACACACCGTTCCCAGCTTGACAATAAACAGGAAGTGATGGAGAAAATGCAAGCCCTGTTGGAACGCGCGCTGGTCAGACCAAAACCCAGAAAGGCAACCAAACCCAGTTTTGCGTCGAAAGAGAAAAAGAAAGCGTCCAAACAAATAAGAGCCCAGATCAAAGACCTGAGGAAAAAAATAAACCGGATTGATTAAAACATTTAATGCCGTCAGCCGGCAAACATACACAGGCATCGCCAGACAGGTAAAGAATGTAATAAAAACTGTTCTCATTTTCCTGATGACCTCTTCTTTCCATAATGCCGGTCCGGTTGCGCATGCTGAACTGAATATCCGGTTCGTGGCCTATGTTCACGGCGTACCACTCGAATTGAATAAAAAATATAAAAACCCCTTTGGCGAAACCTTTGAGATCAGTCGCTTTCGATTTTATGTAAGCCGGATCGCACCTGTTTATACGGATTCCAATGTTAAGTCCCGTGAAGGGTCCGTTTATCACCTGATCGATTTCTCAGATTCTGTCAGCACCCGGCTGTCCCTGCCGGTAGTATCAGGACTTTGCGATGGCGTCCGGTTTCTGCTGGGTGTGGATTCACTGGATCAGGTTGGCGGCGCACAAACCGGCGCCCTCGATCCGGCCAGGGGTATGTACTGGACATGGAACAGCGGTTTTCAGAGTTTTAAAATTGAAGGATACTCCCCGGCGTCAAATCAGCCAGCGCATATCATCGCCTACCACATCGGTGGCTACCGCCATCCATTCAGTACGGTTTGGAAGATCCGGATCAATACTACGGATGATATTGCATTCCGCTTAACTGATGAAAATAAAATATCGGTTGAAGTGCCCATCGAGCTCGATTATTTTTTTGATGGTCAGACGCCCCTGCATATCCGGGAGATTTCTTCCTGTACAACAACGGGTGAACTGGCATGGAAAATTTCAGAAAATTTCGTCGGCAGTTTTAACGGACTCACCCTCTCCAGGAATCCATGAAATCCCTGAGATTCATATCATGCATTGGTCTATGTTGCGTAATCTGGACAAACACTCCCTTCCCTTTCCTTGTGCCCAGGGGATTTCCGCCGCCGGTTTACCGATTTCAGAATAATCCGCGAACAAAACAGGGCTTTGAACTGGGCAGGAAATTATTTTACGAAGGAAAATTATCGAAAGACGGAAATTTTCCCTGTTCCTCCTGTCATCAGCAGTTCGCCGCTTTTGCCACATACGAACACCGCCTCAGCCATGGCTTCAATAACCAGTTCAGCTTTCGGAATGCGCCCGGCCTGTTCAACCTGGCCTGGGAAAAAGAAATGCACTGGGACGGCGGAATCAGTCATATTGAAATGCAGCCGCTGGCCCCTTTGCTGGATCCGCATGAAATGGCTGAAGATCTGGAAGAGGTGATCGGCAGGTTGAAAAAAGATAAATCTTACCCTGAATTATTTACCGTTGCCTTCGGATCACCGGGCATCAATTCACAACGTTTATTGAAAGCCCTTGCGCAGTTTACAGCATCCCTGGTATCAGCAAATGCAAAATACGACCGGATGAAACGCGGGGAACTCCGGTTTGATGAATATGAACAAAAAGGATACGCCATTTTTCAACAAAAATGCGGGCGCTGCCATCAGGAACCGCTGTTTACTGATTTCAGCTACCGGAACACGGGATTGGAACTGGACAGCACGCTGCCCGACTTCGGGCGTATGCGCATTACCGGTAGAAAAGAAGACAGCCTGAAATTCCGGGTACCGAGCCTGAGAAATGTCTTCCTCACTTTTCCATACGGGCATGACGGACGCTTTACCACAATCAGCGAAGTGCTGGAACATTATAATTCGGGCATCATCCAAAGTGCAACATTGGATTCTTCGCTTAAAGCGGGTATTCCGATATCAGCGAATGACAGG
>DATCAO010000454.1:0-4366 GCA_036512575.1 Puia sp. | reverse complement strand
TATCTTTGTCGGCGGTGGAATATACCGCAATCGTTTTAATACCCATCTCACGACAGGTTCGTATCACTCTCAGAGCAATCTCTCCACGATTTGCAATCAGTACTTTTTTGAACATCGAACGTATTAGAATTTGGAAATTTGTCCTGCCCCGCGCGAAGGAAATTTGGAAATGTGACTTTAGGAAAATGATTCTTGGAACATTTTCAAATATTCATTTACAAATTTTCAAATTAGCTCGGGTCCACGAGGAATAAAGGCTGATCAAACTCAACGGGCGAAGCATCTTCCACCAAAACCTTGATAATCTTTCCTTTCACTTCGCTTTCGATTTCGTTAAACAGCTTCATGGCTTCAATGATGCAAACTACTTTTCCGGGTTCGGTTTCATCACCCACATTCACAAAAGACGGCTTATCCGGTGCCGAACTGCGATAAAATGTTCCGATCATCGGGCTTTTGATGGTTACGAGGTTATCTGCAACTGCTTCCGCAGTTTTTGATTTCCCGTTTGCCGCCGGCGCAACTGATGGTGCAGAAACCGAAACAGGTGGAGGTGAATAGCTGGGTGCATGGTGCTGCTGATAAGGAGCAGAGATCACCTGCTGGATGTGATCTTCTTTTTGTTTTACGGTAATTTTAAATCCCTTTTCTTCAACCGTTACTTCACCGATATTCGATTTGTTAATCAGTTTGATCAACTCCTGAATCTGTTTAAAATCCATCAGTTATGGCGTTTTACATTATAAAAAGGAAGACTAAGATAAGTGTTATTCTTTCACTCTTTCAACATATTCGCCGGTTTTTGTATTCACCCGGATCAATTCACCTTCATTTACAAAAAGCGGAACATTTACAGAAGCTCCCGTTTCCACTTTGGCAGGTTTGAGCGTACGGGTGGCGGTATCACCCTTCATGCCCGGTTCAGAATAAATAACTTTCAAAACAATTTTATCTGGAAGTTCTACGCCCATGGGACTATCGGTTTCAGTATTCATCAGCACAGTAACTTCCTGGCCGTCTTTAAGGAACTGTGGCGCATCCACCATATTTTCCTGCAGGGCGACCTGCTCAAAAGTTTCTGTATCCATAAAATTATAACCGGAATCATCTTTGTACAGGAACTGATATGTTTTCCTTTCCACGCGCACGGGATATATGGTGTCCCCGCTGTTCCAGGTTTTTTCAATACTCCGGCTATTATCCACCCCCTTCAGTTTGGCCCAGACTTTCGCGGCCGCACGGGCGGTTTTGTTTTCTCCGAAATCCACTACTGAATAAAGACTGCCGTCGAGTTTGATAATCAGGCCGCGGCTGATGTCTGCTGTATTTGCCATGAATGATAATTAATTGTTTGCCTTAAAGGGCGACAAAACTAATGGTTTTTAAACTTATGGGCAAAGCGGCTCTTTTGCAAATTATGACCATCCCGTATTTTGCATTATTTTTATGAAAATATACACTATGAAGAGCGTGCTGATCGCCATGTTGGGACTTTTTATATTCTCCAATGCTTTTGCACAGGCACCTGCGAATACCCCCGAGCCCCCCTATCTGAAAAATCCCACCATTCCGCCGTTCCAGTTATTGGAGGTGGACAGTGTGCATATGCTCACCAAAGAAAGCATCAAAAAAAACAGGCGGGTCTTACTTATGGTCTTCAGCCCGGAATGTGAGCATTGCAAACATCAGATGCGGGATATCCTAGCTGATTTCAGCAAATTCAAGGATATCGAAATTGTGATGGCCACTTTTCAGCCTTTCGAACAGATGCAGACATTCTACAATTATTACCGGATCGCTGATCATCCCAATATCCTGATGGGCCGTGATGAAAAATACATGCTTCCTCCTTATTACAGAATGCAGAGTCTACCCTACCTGGCGCTCTATGATAAAAAAGGAAATTATATTACCCATTTTGAAGGCAACCAGAAAGTGGACACCATCCTGAATGCCTTCCTGCCAAAAGATAAATAAGTAAATGAGTCAGGAATAGTAAAGTGCCGCCTTTACCTTTGCAGCACTCCAAAAAGCATCTTAACATCTTAAAAGTATTCAGATGAAAGTTACTGTAGTAGGCGCAGGTGCCGTAGGTGCAACCTGTGCAGATAATATCGCCCGCAAGGAACTCGCCGAAGAACTCGTTCTGCTCGATATCAAGGAAGGACTGGCGGAAGGAAAAGCCCAGGATATCATGCAATCCGCGACCCTGCTGGGTTTTGATACCCGAATAACAGGGAGCACGAACGACTATGCAAAAACAGCCGGCAGTAATGTGGTGGTCATTACATCCGGCCTGCCGCGCAAGCCCGGTATGACCCGCGAAGAATTGATCGGGACCAATGCGGGCATTGTGAAAACGGTCGTTGGAAATATCCTTAAATATTCACCGGATGCGGTCCTGATCATCATCAGCAACCCGATGGATACCATGACTTATCTGACCCTGAAGGAATCCGGAATTCCAAAAGAACGGATCATTGGTATGGGCGGCACCCTTGACAGCGCCCGCTTTAAATTTCAACTCAGCCAGCACCTCGGATGCAGCCCGGCAGATCTGAATGCATTGGTCATCGGCGGACATGGCGATACGACCATGATCCCCCTGATTCGTTTTGCAACCTGGAACAGCATACCCGTTACCCGTTTGCTGTCGGATGATCAGCAAAAACAAATCGTTGCAGACACCATGATCGGTGGCGCAACATTAACAAAACTCATCGGCACATCTGCATGGTATGCGCCCGGAGCCGCCGGTGCGGCCCTGGTAGAAACCATACTCAGAGATGAAAAGAAGTTATTTACCTGCTGTGTTTCCCTCAATGGCGAATACGGGCAAAAAGACATCTGCCTCGGTGTTCCCGTGGTTGTCGGCAAAAAGGGTTGGGAAAAAATCATCCCTTTCGATTTGAATGCAGAAGAAAAAGCCGCATTCGCCAAGAGCGCCGATGCTGTTCGGAACATGAACGATGTGCTTGCTACTTTGAAATAATAACTCATTTGCTCATTTTAATGTGGTCCCGCCAATGGCGGGATGGAATTGTGGATATAAGAGCATGCTAAGATGAAATGAGCTAATGACAATTTGGAAATGAGATGGATTTTCACATGCTGAGTTCAATTCATAAGCGCAATTCGAGATAGAAAATCATCCGGAATTTTTTAAGGATTCCGGAATGATTTTCAGCTGAGAAGCTGAATCTTTGAGTTACGATGCTTAAAAATTACAACCACCTCTGCCTGGAGCAAAGGTACCAGATTGAAGCTTTATTCAAAGCGGGCCGAAGTCAGAAAAGTATTGCAGAACAGATTGGGGTTCATCCCTCTACAATCTGCAGGGAACTAAGACGAAACACGCCCATGGCCGGGGTTGGCGCGACTCAATACTGGGCCACCAATGCGCAACGTAGAACCCGTCTTAGACACCAGGAGAAACCTAAGATCATTAAGCTCTCCCAAGAGGTGAAAGAGATTTGTCGCCAGTGGCTGGAGAATGAAAAATACAGCCCTGAGATTATTAGTGTCGAGGGACGCAGGTTATACGGTTCATTCGTTAGTCATGAGACTCTTTACAAATGGATCTGGAGATGCAAGCACAATAATGTCATTGAAGACAAGCAGGATAAAAAGCTCTATTTAAAGCTCCGACACTGTAAACGCAGGCGCAGAAGGGGTAACAGACATGATAGACGGGGGAACATCCCCCATCGGGTATTCATAGAAAAACGTGCTGCCATTGTTGAAAAGCGATTCCGTCTGGGGGATTTGGAAGTCGATTTAATGCTTGGGAAAAGGAATCAGGGTGCAATCCTGGTAAGCCTGGACCGCTCTTGTTTAAAAGTAAAATTGCAAAAGTTGGAATCGAAGCACAGTGAACAGATCAAAGAAAAGCTTATCCGCGCCTATCAAAAAGAACAGCCCTGGCTTAGAACAATTACTTTTGATAACGATAGCGCTTTTATGCTCCATTATAAAATCGCCAAAGCATTGGGTGTCAAAACATATTTTACCAGACCTTATACATCACAGGATAAGGGAAGTGTTGAAAACAGAATCGGAGTTCTAAGAAGATTTTTCCCAAAGAGAACCGACCTGTCTTCGATCACCACCAAACAGATAAAAGATGTAGAAAATAAATTAAACAACAGACCAGTTAGAAAATTTAATTACAAAACACCTAACCAAGTCTTCTCAGAGAAAATTGCACTTATGACTTGAACTTAGGCATTTACACAATTCCACATTCCCACATTCTTTATTTATACCAGCTTTGCTGGTATAAATAAAGAACCTCATATAGATATATGAGGTTCAAGGTTAATTAAAACCGTCCAAAGTATGTTGATTGAACTAACTGCAGCCCATG
>DATCAO010000453.1:0-2240 GCA_036512575.1 Puia sp. | reverse complement strand
GGTCAGGGCCGTCACTGGACAAGAAATATCATTACCAGTCAGTCGAAAGATAAAATATTCATTGCTGTGGGTTCTTCCACTAACGTTGCAGAAAACGGAATTGATAAGGAAACAAACAGGGCAAATATCCTTGAAATAGATATGGATGGGTCAAATGAAAAAATATACGCTTCGGGTCTGCGTAATCCATGCGGAATGGGCTGGGCCCCCGGGACGAATATATTATGGACTGCAGTCAATGAACGTGACGAGCTTGGCGATGAGCTCGTGCCGGACTATTTTACCCATGTCGAAGAAAACGGATTTTATGGGTGGCCATATAGTTATTATGGTCAGCATGAAGATCCGCGTATGAAAGATCATCCCAGACCTGATCTCGTTTCAAAGGCCATCGTTCCGGATATTCCTCTGGGTTCTCACACAGCTTCGCTCGGGTTATTGTTTTATACTCACAATGCATTTCCAACCAGATACCAGGGGGGTGCCTTTATAACGCAGCATGGTTCCTGGAACCGTTCTGTTCTGTCGGGTTACAAAGTGATATTTATTCCATTTCATGACGGAAAACCAAGTGGCCCTCCGGAAGATTTTCTGACTGGGTTTACCGCCGACCTGGAGAAGAGTACGGCTCACGGCCGTCCTGTGGGCATTGCTGTGTTGGAGGATGGCTCGATTCTGATTTCAGATGATACAAGTAATACGATCTGGCGGGTCCAGGCAAAATAAATTCTGAAGCTATATTGAGCGACCCCGAACATGATAACTTGAATTTCTTTCCCAGGGACACATCATTTATAATAGTTCCAATCGCTAAAGTTAGTCAGGCCACCTAAAGAAAACTGCCAGCAGGGTTTGCTAAGTTTCTATTACTGACAGAGACTCCAAGCGTTTTTATAAATGGTAGGCTCTTCAAATCGTACCCGCATTTTGCAATCCTGCACGGTTGAACCTTTCCACATATCCATTTTTGTAGAAGATGGAGGCAATTGTTTTTTCGATGTAAAAATTAATTTAAAAACCCGAAAATGGTACTCACTGGGAATTGGAAGTGATGCATAAACGGCTGAGCGCGGTTCCACCGTTATAACCGGATTCCTCAGTTATGTATCCGGCGTATGTACAAATATACAGGCTTATTTGGAAAAGAAATCGAAAGCGATTTGATCTATCAGCTCTGGGTTTTCAGCAAAAACGGCATGCGAAGTATGGGGAAGGACACAAAACTGGCTTCCTTTGATCAAATGAAACATCTCCAGGCCATGTTCAATTTTGATAATGTCCCGGTCGCCAAAGACTAGCAATACCGGTATACGTATCTGGTTAAATAACTCCTTTGGGAAGTAATATTCTTCGTGCCACATGATTATTCTGTCGTTTATTATTTTTATCCAACTGGACTTGTTAGCTATAAAATACTGATCCGCCCATTTTTGATCCTCAGGCGAGAACTGACAGTCGGGGGGAAGAAGTTGTAATGAATCACTGGCAGTAGAATCACTGGAGATTAATCCTTTTCTTGTATAGTTAGCACCTGATGCGATCAACTTTTTAATCTTCTCAGGCCTTTTTGCTGCCAAAATCAACCCCGCTATCCCTCCATCACTCCACCCCATGATATAAGCGCTGTCAAGTTTTAATAAATCAATGAGTTTAGAAACATATTCTGCTAAAAGGTCATAGGTCATGGTGTCTAACATTTCGGACCTTCCCTGTCCCGGATCATCGGGTGCGATCACTCTAAAATGTTTTGACAATTCCGGTATGCAAAATGAAAAATCTGAAATGCTCTTCATTCCTCCTTCTAGCAATATGAGCGGCGGCCCTTGCCCATATTCCTCGTAGTAAATTCTCTTATTAAAAATCACGAGGTATTTACCATTGTTGGAACCATAGTGGATTTGCTTTTGCGCCAACAAGGCATGAAAGGTCAGGAGAAGGCTTGTGACGATGAGGATCGCCCGTTTTGCTTTCATTCATCAATTTAAATGCTTTTGATTGCTTGCAAAGGGTTCAGAATGTAAATGTTCTGCGGTTTAACAATTATTTGTTGAGTATGGCACGTGACAACCAAATCGTACACGGTATGTTAAATACAAATAGTTGTATTCTCATGGCATCATTTTTTCGGTAATAATGTTGGTATTTATAAAAAAATCACCTTTATAAAATTGCTTGTTATGGAACGAAACAATGAAAACAGAAACCGGTATAATGACCGAAATAAGAGACAGCCAGATCAG
>DATCAO010000452.1:0-5409 GCA_036512575.1 Puia sp. | reverse complement strand
GCTATTAAAAGCCGTAGATTTGATTAGGGAAGCATCCAGGCAGCCAAACCAACAGACTAAAAACCATAAATAAATATGAAATCAACTAAGTTATTCATTGCCGTTCTCAAGGCTATATTATGTATGGGGGGTATATTTTTGATCGGTTACCTCGGTTATCACTTTCCAGACTCGATGATGTGGATGGTCGCTACTGCCGTTTTGTGCGCCTTTTCCTATTATTTTTATTCAAAAGACAAGGATGAATAAATTGGGTTACTAAGAAATTCTTTTCCTACTTTTTATACGACTGAATGATCTTCTGGTACTCGTAAAAACTTTTCTTCGGAATTCTTTCCTGTGTTTTAAAATCTACATATACAATGCCGAACCGCCGGTTGTAACCGAACACCCATTCGAAATTGTCGAAGATGCTCCAAACAGTATACCCCTGTAGATTGGCGCCATCTCTTTTTGCAGCCATGGCGGTATCGATATGCCTTTTGATATAGTCAACACGTAATGGATCATTCACGGTATGGCCGTCCAGATTCTCATCACCCGGCCCAAAACCTGCGCCGTTTTCTGTGATGATCATCACCGGGTTATTGTAATCATCCTTGAGTCGCATCAGCAATTTATACAAGTATTCCGGCCGCACAGGTCCGTTGAACATTTTTACGGAATCCGTATTCTGACTCATAAAAGGTACGCCAAAAGCTGCTTTCGGATCCGCTTGTATATAATCCGGTGCATAGAAATTGACCCCGAGGAAATCCGGTTTGTTCGCCGCGAACAAAGCATAATCGGCAGGTGTGGGATTAAAATGGGTATTGTACTTCTGGTAGAGCGCCAGGATATCAGCCGGATATTTTCCTTTATATAAGGGATCGAGGAAGAGACGGTTTTCCATACCGTCCGCAAGAAGAGCAGCTTTCACATCTTCAGGGTCGTTCGGATTTACAGGAATCTTAGGCGACAGGCTCAGCGTAATGCCGATTTTCCCCCCGAGTTTTTTTCTGTGATAATCCTGTGTGGCGGTGGCATTAGCCAGCAGGAGGTTATGCGCTGCCGTAGCCCGGGACGCCTGCTTTTCAGCAGTTAACGGAAAGGGCGGGTTTATATTTGCAACGCCATTTTCAATAATAGGGGTAAACAGGAAATTATCCACCCAGGGTTCATTGAAGGTGATGAACATCTTCACTTTCTTTCCGTATTTATCGAAGACCAGGTTTGCATATTCTGCAAACCATTGTACGGATTTGGGATTCATCCATCCGCCCTGTTCCTGCAATGACTGCGGCAGGTCCCAGTGAAACAATGTAATCATGGGCTCGATACCACTGGCCAACAGCGCATCAATAAATTCTTCATAATGTTTTACTCCCTTATCATTCACTTTGCCGGTTCCTTCAGGCAATAAACGGGCCCAGGAAACAGAGAAGCGGTATGAAGTGACACCCAGCTGTTTCATCAGGGCGATGTCTTTCAGATACTGCGTTCTGTCGTATTCATTGATGGATACATTACCCGTCTGCACTTCACCCGTCATCATCTGGGTCACGTGATATTGATTCGTATATACGTCCCAGTTAGACAATCCCTTTCCGTCGGCCTGGTAAGCACCCTCCACCTGGTAAGAGGCACTGGCTACACCCCAGATGAATTTCGGGTCTGCGGGTTTTTGTGCCTTAATTAAAATCTTTGTGCTGAATATTAAAATAGCAGAGAGGAGTAAAACCCTTTTCATAAGCAATTGTTCATTGGGGAATGAAATTAACTTAAAATTTCCTTAGGAACTCCCCCTAAAACCAACATCCTGCTTTTTCGGTAAAATTTCGGCGAAACTTTGGTTTTATAATGGATTTCACGTCAATTTCGCATACTGTCCCAGCTCCGGATCTTTCAACATATTAAAATATTCACCGGGTTGGATCGTCTACGGAGAAGGGAAATTGAATAACAAAGTCCGCAATGGCAAAAAAAGACAAACCTCAGGGGCCGCCCAAACCAAAAGGACCGGGACTGACCAGCCTGCTCAAACCGTATAGGGGCATGGTCGTCCTCCTCATTTTCTTTGCAATGATCAGCAATGGCATCAACCTGGTCCTGCCCAGGATCATTGCCGCCGGCATCGATTCTTATCCATCCCACTATACACTAAACAGGATACTGATCGAATTCTCTTCGGCAGCGATCATCATTTTTATTTTTACCTATTTGCAAAGTGTCATCCAGACGAATACGGCCGAGCGCGTGGCACGCGACCTGCGGACAAAACTCGCCTCGAAAATTTCCATCCAGAGTTTTATGTCGGTTGAAAAAGCCAATCCCTCCCGGCTGCTAACCAACCTCACGGCGGATGTGGATTCAGTGAAACTTTTCGTTTCCCAGGCCATCGTCACCATCGCATCTTCTTTAATTATTATCATCGGTGCCTGTATCATGCTTTTCTCTATAAACTGGAAACTTGCCTTTGTAGTCATCACCATCATTCCCATCATCGCTACCGCATTTTATATGGTAACGAAAAGAGTGCGTCCCATATTCATGAAAGGCCGCGAGATCATTGACCGCCTGAATAAGGTAATTAATGAAAGTATACTCGGCTCCGCATTAATCCGCGTAATCAATTCCCAGCAACCCGAATACGAAAAATTCCTTTCAGCCAATGAACAGGCGAAAAACCTCGGGCTCAGCATCCTGCGACTGTTCGCATGGCTCATCCCTACAATCGTACTGACTGCAAGTTTAGCCAGCAACTCCATCCTCACACTGGGCGGAAAATTCGTGATCAATGGAACCATGACCCTTGGCGATTTTGCCGCATTCAACGCCTACCTCTCGCTCCTGATTTTTCCCATCATCATGATCGGATTTATGAGCAACCTGATCGCGCAGTCATCCGCCAGTTACCAGCGCCTGCACATGGTGCTGGATATGCCGGATCCCAAAGACGAAGGCACCATCACAACAGATTTGAAAGGAGATGTTGCAGTGGAAAACCTGTCCATGGTATATGAACAAAAACCGGTCTTGAAAAACATCAGCTTTTCCGTGGACGCAGGCGCTACACTGGCCATCATCGGTCCCACAGCTGCGGGCAAATCCCAACTCCTCTATTTGTTGACCGGGCTGATCAAACCCAACGAGGGCACAATATTATACGACGGAAAGGAGATTGACCATTACAATAAAGAGAATTTTTATAAACACGTCGGCTTTGTATTCCAGGACAGTATCCTGTTCAACATGAGCATTCGGGAAAATATTGCGTTCAGTGATATCGTAACGGATGAATCATTGGCCAAAGCCATTGAGACCGCCGAGTTGAAAGATTTTATCGATGCGCTGCCGGATAAACTCAACACCATCGTATCGGAAAGAGGCACGAGCCTCAGCGGCGGTCAGAAACAAAGGATCATGCTGGCCCGGGCACTCGCCGTGAATCCACGCATCCTCCTGCTGGACGATTTCACCGCGCGTGTGGATACCCGGACAGAAAAAAAAATCCTGGAAAATGTAAAGAGAAATTATCCCGGCATTACCCTGATTTCCGTCACGCAGAAGATCGCATCGGCGGCGGCATTCGACCAGGTGATCCTGCTGATGGAAGGGGAATTGATTGCTTCCGGCACCCACAGCGTGCTGATGGCAACCAGCCCGGAATACGTACAGATTGAGCAATCCCAACAAAGCACACATGAATTACAGCCTCAATAATATAAACATAAAACAGGAGAAATCCTCCAACCTGAAGATCCTGCAGAAACTCCTGCAGCTGATCCGGGAAGAACGTCTCAACCTGCTACTGGCCTGCCTTGCCATCCTCACCAATTCAGGACTCACCCTGCTCAGTCCTTATATCATCGGCCACACCATCGACACCTATGTCGTACATAAAGACTATGCAGGCGTGCTTCGTAACGCCGGACTGCTGGTCTGCATTTCCTTAATTGCTTTCGGTGCCGCCTATACGCAGACGCGCATGATGGGCAGCATCAGCCAGCGCATGTTGTTCAAATTGCGCAATACCGTTTTCAACAAATTACAGGAACTCCCGCTCGCATTTTTTAATCAGAATAAAACAGGTGACCTGATCTCGCGCATCAACAACGACACCGATAAGATCAACCAGTTTTTCAGCCAGTCACTCATGCAGTTCATCGGCGGACTCGCCACGATGACAGGCGCAGGCATCTTCCTGCTCTCCATCAATTTCCGTCTGGGCCTGGCCGCCCTGGTGCCCGCACTTTTTATCCTGATTTTTACAAAAACCACTTCAGCCTGGATCAGGAAAAAAAATGCCCTCAGCCTCAAGAGTACCGGTGGCCTGAGTGCGGAGATCCAGGAAAGCCTGAATAATTTTAAGGTGATCATCGCGTTCAACCGCCGCGATTATTTCCGCAAACGATTCGAAGAAGCCAATGAACAGAATTATACCGCCGCGAAATCTGCCGGTGTGGCCAACAACATATTTATCCCGGTCTTCGGTTTCTTTGCCAGCATCGCCCAGCTGATTGTACTCACCGTGGGCATTTACCTGATATCCATCGGGCAATTCAGCGTCGGACTGCTGGTGAGTTATCTCTCCTATGCCACCAATTTTTATAATCCGCTCAGGCAGCTCGCGGCACTCTGGACTAACTTCCAGGTTGCGATGGCAGGAGCCGACCGCATCTCGCATATCCTCAATATGGAATCCAACCTGGCGGTAATTCCAAACACAACCAACGATTCCGGCACATTGTCAGTCGCATCCAATGGTAAACCGGCCCAGGATACACTGGTTGAATTCCGGAATGTGCATTTCGGATATGGTGACGGACAGGAAATCCTGCATCACGTGAATTTCAAAATGGGGAAAGGTAAGACCTATGCACTCGTCGGTCCCACAGGTGGGGGCAAAACAACGACTGCTTCCCTGCTCGCAAGACTGTATGATCCGCAACAGGGTGAGGTGATTTTTGGAGGAAGGGATATTCGCTCCTATGAATCCGATGAACGAACCCGGCGAATCGGCTTCATCCTGCAGGAGCCTTTTTTATTTTCAGGTAACGTGCGGGATAATATTTTAATTGGGAATCGGGATTATGCAGCTTATTCCAACGAACAACTGGAAGAAGTGATCCGAAATGCCGGTCTCCAAAAATTGCTGGCAAGTTTCGACGAAGGACTCGACACCAATCTGGGATCCGGTGGGGAAAGCATCAGCCTGGGACAAAAGCAGCTGATCGCTTTTATGCGCGCCGTACTGCGCAATCCGGATTTATTGATTTTGGATGAAGCGACCGCCAATATCGATACCATCACTGAACAGATCCTTCAGGAGATACTCAACAAACTACCGGCCATCACTACCCGAGTCATCATCGCCCACCGGCTGAATACCATCCAGAATGCCGACGAAATCTTTTTCGTGAATGCAGG
>DATCAO010000451.1:0-8227 GCA_036512575.1 Puia sp. | reverse complement strand
TCGGTGCACCGAAATAAAAATAGAATGGCGTTTGCCTTCCGTTACTGATCATAAATTCCACTCCCGACTTTCCCAGCACATTGGCAATTTCATGGGGATCACTCACCGTGGCTACAGTACCATGCACTACAGCCAGGCGGGCAAATTCAGACGGGATAAGCATCGAACTTTCAATATGTATATGGGCGTCTATAAATCCGGGGCATATAAACGGTGCGTAAATATGTTCTTTGGAATCCAGTTCGCGTATGGATTGTATGGTTTGGTCACGGACGGTTATTTCGGCCGGATAAATTCGCCTAACCCGGATATCTACAAGATTTCCCTGGATGACCATATTTGTATCTTAATCTTTCAACAGACCGGGCCTCTTTTCCGCTGTTTTTTTCAATGAAGCATCGTGGCGCCATTCGGAAATTTTACCCGGATCCCCGCTCAGCAGGATATCCGGAACCTTCCAGCCGCGAAAATCAGCTGGCCTGGTATAGACCGGCGGAGCCAATAGGTTGTCCTGAAAAGAATCGAATAGAGCAGACGTCTCGTCATTTAATACTCCAGGCAGTAAACGCCCGATCGCATCCGACAACACGGCTGCAGGCAATTCACCACCGCTCAATACATAATCACCAATAGAAATTTCCCGGGTGATGAAATGCTCCCGTATGCGTTCGTCAATTCCTTTATAGTGGCCGGATATGATCAACAGGTTTTCTTTTAGGGAAAGCGCGTTGGCCATCGGCTGATTCAGCAATTCCCCGTCCGGGCTCATGAAAATTACTTCGTCATATTGCCTTTCTTTTCTTAATGATTCAATGGCATTGGCCAGGGGTTCACACATCATGACCATGCCGGCTCCGCCTCCGTACTGATAATCATCAACCTGTCCGTATTCATTCACTGCCCAGTTACGCAGGGGGTGAACGAAAATATCCAGCAGGTTTTTTTCCCTGGCCCTCTTGAGAATAGAATGGGCAAAAGGGCTCTCCAGTAATTCAGGCAGAACGCTGATAATGTCTATACGCAATTTGAAATTTTTTTAATGCCCGGCCAACCGTCAACTGTCAACCGTCGACCATCCCATCCAGATCACGTCGTTGCTTTTTTGTCGGCCTGCCTACTTTACTCAGGCGTTTTCCGGTATGAAATGTCGCAGCCTGAAATTGTATCCGTTCTACTTCTTCAGCCGGTGTGATATCCAGATAGTATTTTATGGCTTCTGCATAGGCCAGACGGTGGTCCAGAAGTCCGGTTACCTGAATCCTCCATCGTTTGGCTTCCGTTTTTACTTCGTATACCTCTCCGGCATGCACCTGTTTGGATGGTTTTACCTGTCCCGCATCATTTTTCACTTTTCCTTTTTCACAGGCTTCCGAAGCCAGACTCCTGGTTTTGAACAGCCTGATGGCCCAGAGATATTTGTCGATACGTAGCTTTTCTTTCTCAGACATTGTGAATCAATGACGGTTGATCTTTACCCACACTCCCACACTCCCATACTCTCACACTTTCCTCCCTCTTTCCTCCGCAAAGAATTTATGGAAATAAGGTATCGTTTCAATCCCTTTATAAAAGTTAGCGACATTGTATTTTTCATTCGGCGAATGCAGGTTGTCGCTGTCCAGCCCGAAGCCCATAAATACAATTTTTATTCCGAGTTCATTTTCGAGCAGCGAACAAATCGGAATGCTGCCGCCGCCCCTCTGGGGTACCGGCTTTTTACCGAAACTCGCTTCAATTGCTTTTTCGGCAGCGATATAAGCCAGTGAATCCATCGGTGTCATATAGGGCTCTCCTCCGTGTAATTCAAATGCATGAACAGTTACGCCGGGAGGAGCGATCTTCCGGAAATAATTCAACAGCAGCTGACCGGTTTTCCCTGAACTCTGATTGGGAACCAGCCTTGCAGAAATTTTCGCAAAGGCTTTGGAAGGAAGAACAGTTTTAGAACCTTCACCCTGAAAACCTCCCCAGATGCCATTCAGTTCTAGCGTGGGGCGAATGCCCGTCCGTTCATTGGTGCTGAATCCTTTTTCACCCCAAAGCGACTGGACACCAAGATCCTGTTTGTAATCTTTTTCGTTGAACGGGGCGGCAGCCATTTTCTTCCTGTCTTCTGCTGATGATTCCAGCACATCATCATAAAAACCGGGAATCGTAATATGATTGTTTTCGTCATGACAACTGGCAATCATCCGGGCCAGCATGGTTATGGGATTGGCTACAGCACCTCCATAAACCCCGCTATGCAGATCCCTGTTGGGACCGGTCACCTCGACCTGGATATAAGCCAGGCCGCGAACGCCGATTTCGATCGATGGGGTTTCGAGGCTGATCATCGACGTATCACTGATCAGGATCACGTCAGCTTTCAGTAATTCCCTATGTGACGTAACAAAGGCGCCGAGATTGGGCGATCCGATTTCTTCTTCACCTTCGATGATGAATTTAATATTACAGGCAAGCGTTCCGGTGGCATGCATCATTTCCATTGCCTTCACGTGCATGAAGAACTGTCCCTTGTCGTCAGCAGATCCGCGGGCAAAGATCATCCCGTTTTTAATAGTTGGCTCGAAAGGAGGCGTATGCCAGAGTTCCAGCGGATCCACAGGCTGCACATCATAGTGTCCATACACCAGCACCGTAGGTTTGGAAGGGTCCACTATTTTTTCTCCATATACCACCGGATGTCCGGCTGTCGGGTAAACATCAGCTTTCGAAAGTCCTGCATCCAGCAGGGATTTCTTTACGGCCTCCGCACAGGCAAGCATATCCGGCTGATTCCTGCTGTCTGAGCTGATCGAAGGGATTCTCAACAAAGCCATTAATTCTTCGAGAAACCTTTCCTTATGCTTATCCTGATATAATTTCCAAGCCTCCATATTATATAATCTGATTATGGGTGAAAGTCTGCGAATTTAATCCCTTTTGATAAATGCTGCCGGATTATACAAAATGCCGTAAGGAATCAGGCAGGAGTGGACAAATCATGTTTTTTATCCGGTATGGCATTTACCATGCTCCATGAAATTTTTTTTATGAAAGGCAGTGCCCTTTCCGCGCAATCTTTTTTTATACATATCGGGCAGCAGCTGGTGATGCAGTCGTCAGCATGCACGAAAAATTCCATTGCCGCCCCAAACTCTTTTTCAACCAGCACCCGCAGGCTCTCCACCTCGGCATGCGCCTGGCGTACATTCAGATACCAGGGAACCGTCATATGGCAGTCGATATGCAATACGTTTCCGAACTTGATTACCCGCAGGTTGTGTATGTCAATCCAATTCGGCAAACGGCTTTTGTCCAGCAGGGTGATCACTTTTTCTAAAATTTTCTCATCGGCTTCATCCATGATCCCGGCTACGGATTTCCTCGCAATACGATAACCAATCACCATAATGATAACCGACATGATGATGGCCACGATACTGTCAACCTGACGGAGACCGGTAAAATACATCAGCAGCAGACCGATTACGATGGCGAGTGTGGAATAGGTATCAGACTTCAAATGGTTTCCGCTTGCCTCTAATGCTTCAGATCTGTTGATTCTCCCAATCTTAACGGCTAAAAATCCAACCCCGAAATTTATGATGGCCGATATGCCAATCAGCAGGATGCCCAGGTTGATCTTATGTAATTCCCTGGGTTGAATGAGCTGATTTACGGCTTCATAAATAATGAATACCCCTGCCAGCATGATCAGCGTGCCTTCAATTGCTGCCGAAAGAAATTCCGCCTTGCCGTGACCGTATGGATGGTTCTTGTCCCGGGGTTTATAAGCGATCGACAAACTGTACAAGCCCACAATGCCTGCAATAATATTCACGATACTTTCCAGTGCATCCGTCAGGATAGCCACAGAATGGGTAATCCACCAGGCGATGATTTTGATCGTAAATAAGAAAACGGCAACAATAAGTATCCAGGATTGGATGCGGAGATTTTCTTTGTTCTTATCCACAGAGCTAATTGTCAGCAAATGTAAAAGGAATCCCCACGAATCCGGTAACAGAGGGGAAATGTTTTAGAGGGCGTTTAATCCTTTTTCAGCTGAGGATTCCTGGTTCCTAACTTTTTCAGCATCCGGTAATAAAATTCCTTATTGAAGAGCTGGGAATCGCTCATGGCTTTATAAGTCAGAAAAATGCCTACCGGTAACAGTACAAAAGTGGCCATCCACATGCCGGAAACCGGCTGCATGACGTCCTGCTTCACAAATTTCCTCCCGAAATTATTCAGCAGGAAGAATACAACAAAAAAGATTACGGCAAAGATCAGGGGCAGCCCGATGCCGCCTTTACGAATGATGGAGCCCAGTGGTGCACCAATCATAAATAATACGAGGCAGGCAATGGACATGGTGATTTTTTCATGCCAGGCCATAAGGTGCATACGCAGATTCGTGCGATCGTTTTCGTAAGACAACACCGAAATATCTGTGCTGCTTTTAATACTGTTGATCGTATTAAAGGCCCGATCCATAACGGGACGGATTGTGGAGTCCGGCAAAACTTTTGCAAATGAATCTGCTATAGCAACCGGCGGACGGGCTTTCCATGGACTATCCATGTAATTCAGGATATGCAGCTGAGTATTAAGAACCGTCCGGGATGATCTTTGATATGATGCATTTGTCTTTTCCAGGGAATCTATGGTGGTGCTCAGCTGACGCATGTTCAGCATCTGGTAATTATTTTTGAATGTGCTGTCGTCGGTTTTATTCAGTTTGAAAGAACTTAAATCAAATACTTTTTTATATTCTTCAAAGCCCATCCGGATGAGCTGCGTATTCAGCGTATTGTGTTGTCCCTTTTCCTGGTAGTCCCAGCCGTTTTTCAGATTGAATTCCAGAAACTTTTTGTCTGGGGAGATGGTCATCTTGCCGCTTTGGGCAACAATGGAATTGTCCTGTAGCAGGTTGTAATTATGCTGGTAGATCAGGATATCATGAATGGTGGAGCCGTCCTTTTCTTTTTTTCCGATTTTTATTATATAACCGTCAATCTTGTCGTAGAAAACACCTTCCTTAATGTCGAAAGCCGGTTTGGATACGATAATATCATATTTCAGCGTCTGCATCTTCAGCTGGGCCACCGGAATAAAATAGTTGTTGAATAAAAAGGCGATGCCGCAGATGATCAGGGAAGTGATGAAAAGTGGACGCATAAATCGCAGGAGGGGTATGCCTGCCGATTTGATGGCTACCAGCTCAAATGTTTCACCCAGGTTCCCGAATGTCATAATGGAAGAAAGTAATACAGCCAGGGGCAGGGCCAGCGGAACAAGGGTTGCACTCACATATAAAACAAACGTTCCGATAGTAAGCATATCCAGACCCTTGCCGACGATATCATCGATATAAAGCCAGAAGAACTGGAGGACCAATACGAAAAGCGTGATGAAAAAAGTGGCGATAAAGGGCCCGATAAATGCGCCAATAATGAGTCTGTCGAGCTTTTTGATCACAAAGCAAAAATACACTTAAAGCCTAAAGCATAACGCAGAAAGCCTAAAGCAAATGTGAAAGTATGGGAGTATGGGAGGGTGAACTGTGATCGACACATAAAATTCAACGATCATCCGTCATCCGTCGTCCGTCATTCGTCAACTCTGTCAGTTCCCGAGCCTGTGAAAAAGGTCTTTCACCTGATAACTCCAGAGCTGGGTCTGGTCTTTAATATCTTTTTTGTCGGCAAAATCCTTGATCAGCAATATGGTTTGATTCGTGATGTCTGATTTTTCAATTCGGAATTCAAAAAATTCTTCTACAGGTGAATCGGACCAATGAAAACGGACAAATTTATCCAATTCACTTTCCAAAACCTCAGCTTTAGTAGTGGATCCGTTCCAGGAGAAACTGAAAATATTATCGCGCTCGTCAACTTTGTCGGCAAACCATTCCTGGAGTCCTGCCGGGGTACTTAAAAATTCGTACAAAATGGAAGGAGGGCACTTTAATGAATATTCTAACGTGAACTGCTGTTTCTTGCTCATCTATTATCTGTTGATATCGTGGGCTGCAATTATAGATAAATATTTCATGACCTGAAATTTTTTTTAACCGTTCCAAAGTCCTGATAATGAATAAATCATGCAGTACCAATTTGGGAAAGAATTGAAAACCAGTCCTTTATCCTTATTCGGGTTTGGTATTTCGCCTCCGGATCCTTATATTGATTAGGTTAAATGGAATCTTCCGGCTCTACTGATAAGAAAAGATCCATTTATACGTTTTTAATAAGTCCATATATCCAAAATTGACCGAAGAACCCTTTAACCTATAACCCTTTAAAATTACCTGCCCATGAGTATGCGTCAACTCAAGATCACGAAGAGTATTACAAATCGTGAGTCTCAGAGCTTGGAAAAATACCTGCAGGAGATCGGAAAAGTTGAATTGATCACACCGGAAGAAGAGGTAAAACTCGCCATCCGGATCAAGCAGGGTGATCAAAAGGCCCTTGACAAACTAACTAAAGCCAATCTTCGATTCGTAGTTTCCGTAGCCAAACAATACCAGAACCAGGGACTTACCCTGCCCGACCTCATTAATGAGGGCAACCTGGGATTGATCAAAGCGGCACAGCGCTTCGACGAAACCCGCGGATTCAAATTCATTTCATATGCAGTATGGTGGATACGTCAGAGCATCCTGCAGGCACTTGCCGAGCAGTCGCGTATTGTTCGCCTGCCACTGAATAAAGTGGGACTGACCAACCGGATCGCGAAAGCCTATTCCCTGCTGGAACAGCAATATGAGCGTGAGCCATCGGCTGAAGAGCTGGCAGAATTACTGGAACTGGATATTGAAGAAGTGACCTCTACTTTAGGTATCGGTGGCCGCCATGTGAGCGTAGATACGCCGCTGTCCGAAGGTGAAGACAATACCCTGATCGACGTAATGGAAAATCTGAATGCCGACCGGGCCGAAACCAATATCGAACACACAGAATCTCTGAAAGTGGATATTGACCGTTCCCTGAAAACGCTTACCGAACGCCAGAAGGAAGTCATTTGCTTTTTCTTTGGCATCGGGGTAGATCACCCCATGAGCCTGGAAGACATCGGCGACCGCTTCAGCCTGACCCGCGAACGCGTCCGCCAGATCAAAGACAAAGCCATCACCAAACTCAGGAGTAATTCAGGGGCCAAATCCCTGAGGAATTATCTGGGCATCTAATCACTAAACCCAATCTTCTGAATTAATATTACACTTCATTTTCTTACCTTTGCCTTTCTGAAAAACGTGGATAGAACGACAGTTTATTCACGTTTTTTCTTTCCCTTATTAACCATCAGGAGGTCTTATGTTTGAAAATCTTAGTGAGAAACTCGACTCCGCATTTAAGCAGCTCAAAGGACAGGGACGAATCACCGAACTCAATGTGGCAGCAACGGTGAAGGAAATCCGTCGTGCCCTGATAGATGCTGACGTCAATTTTAAAATTGCCAAAGAATTTACTGATACGATCCGGCAGAAAGCCATGGGTCAGAAGGTACTCAATGCCGTGAGTCCGGGTCAGCTTATGGTGAAAATTGTGCAGGACGAGCTTACTGAACTCATGGGCGGCAATGAAAGCACGCTCCAGGCCAAAGGAAACCCTGCTGTAATCCTGGTGGCTGGCCTGCAGGGTAGCGGTAAGACCACATTCAGCGGGAAACTCGCCTACTGGCTCAAAACGCAAAACGGATTCTCCCCACTCCTGGTAGCGGCAGACGTGTACCGGCCTGCGGCGATTGAGCAATTGAAAATTCTGGGTGAACAGATCGGTGTAGAGGTGTTCACCATTCCTGACAATACGGATCCGGTAAACATAGCCCGACTGGCGGTTACGGAGGCCAAAAGCAGGAATAAAAACGTGGTGATTATCGATACCGCCGGCCGGCTGGCGATAGATGAGGCCATGATGACAGAGGTCGCCAATATCAAAAAAGCCGTAGATCCCCAGGAGATCCTGTTTGTCGTGGATTCCATGACCGGTCAGGATGCTGTCAATACGGCAAAAGCGTTTAATGACAGGCTCGATTTCACGGGCGTGGTGCTGACAAAACTCGACGGCGACACCAGGGGCGGGGCGGCACTCTCTATAAAATATACTGTAAACAAACCCATCAAGTTTGTCAGCAGCGGAGAAAAAATGGAGACCCTCGATGTATTCTATCCAGCCCGTATGGCCCAGCGGATCCTGGGAATGGGTGATATCACTTCCCTGGTGGAAAAAGCCCA
>DATCAO010000450.1:0-4445 GCA_036512575.1 Puia sp. | reverse complement strand
TGAAATAAGGTTCAATTTTCTCAATAAGCCGAAGGTTGACGATATGTTTACGGTTTGCCCTGAAGAATACTTTCTCATCCAGTCGTTCTTCCAGGGCATTCAATGATTTTAATATGAGGGGTTTGTGCGTTCCGAAATATATTTTCGCATAATTGCCCACACTCTCAAACAGCCGGATTTCGGCCAGTTTAACGAACCAGCATCTTTCTCCGTCCTTAACGAAGACCTGATCGCTTTCATGGAGCAGACTTTTGTTTACGGTAATTTCGTCTTCATTACCTGACTCCCGGTCACGGCTTTCTTCCAGATGAAGTTTATGCAGGGCATCTGCCAGACGTCGGGGCTCAACAGGTTTCAGTAAATAATCGAGCGCATTCACCTCAAATGCTTTTAGTGCATAATCGTCATAGGCCGTTGTAAATATGACGTCGGGCGCTTTATCGAGCTCGGCCAACATATCAAATCCGGTCTTACCGGGCATCTGGATGTCCAGAAAAATCAGGTCCGGGTTGAGACTGTCTATTTTTTCTATCCCTTCATTGGCATTGGCTGCCTCAGCAATGACTTCAATTTCAGGGAACTCTGCCAGCAACTTTTTTAATTCGTTACGGGCAAGTCTTTCGTCGTCTATAATTACTGCTCTGATCATATCGTTGATTTATGACAATGGAATATGTACGATGGCTTCCACCATGTTTCCGTTAATTTCCCGGATATTGAAATTTGCGTCTTCGCCAAATAAAAGATGCAACCGGTTGCGTGTGCTGATCAGTCCAAATCCGTCTTCATTACCGGATTTATCAAGCTGGCCCGTATTGCGGATCACCACCTGGTGATACCGGTTCTTCATCCTGGACACAATGGTAACCGTACCCCCGTTCACCTGCTTGCTGATACCATGTTTTATTGCATTTTCCACCAGGGTTTGCAGCATCATCGGCGGAATCGGTTGCATCAGGGTATTCTCTGCTATTTCATACTGAACATTTAACCGGTCTTCAAACCGGATATGTTCAAGAGCCAGGTAATCCTTTACAATATTCAGCTCCTTTTCGAAAAAAACCGTTTCCTGTTTCTCCGTCTGCATGCTGCTTCTTAAAATATTACTCAACTCGGTGATCGCCGTACGTGCACGGAGCGGATTTTCATCAATCAGTGCCCTGATGCTGTTGAGCGCATTAAAAATGAAATGGGGATTGATATGACTTTTGATGGTTTTCAGCTCCAGTTCTTTTACCAGGGCTTCCAGTTTCAGCGTGTCGAATTGTTGCTTCCTGCTTTTTTCAATATAGTGGAAGAAATAATAAATCAGGGTCCAGGGAATGATAAATAATCCGTTTTGCACGGTTACCAGCAGAAAACGGGTCGAGAATATAATTTTTTTATTGGTACCTGAAGGACCAAGCCAGTCATTGACGTAAATGCGGATCGTCGTATCCAGCAGGCAAACCAGTAAAATGCCTAACGCCAGGCGGGGCAGGGCCTTCTCTACGGGTAAATCCAGCCAGCCCGAACGACGAATAAAAATTCTGAATATATGAGTGGCGAAAATGCCCACCAGGATTTGCAGCCCCAAGGCAACAAAAAACTGCTCATCAACCTTGCTCCAAAGCAAAGTGACCAGAACCTGAATCAGGGCAATGCTCAACCAGCCGCCAATCTGGAACCACCAATAGTATTTGTTCGTTTTTTGCATGGGTTCAGCCAGGACAAATCTATATGATAAAAGGGCTCCCTGGCGATTTTAAGTACTAATGGATGATTCCGGCCTTCTGGCGGTCGCCCGCCTCCGGGAAGGGAGTTCCGGCCTCATTCTCAGGGTATTTCGAATGAAAATTGTACTTTTACCCGTTTAAATGAACCAGATGGACCTCCTGCCGGGACCCCTTTTAAAAACCGTTGATTCACCGGAAGATCTAAAAAAATTAACCAGGGAACAACTCCAACAGCTCAGTGCTGAACTGCGCCAGTACATCATTGATGTGGTGAGTCTGCATGGGGGACATTTTGCCGCAAGCCTGGGCGTAGTTGAACTGACCGTGGCCCTGCACCATGTTTTTAATACCCCTTTTGATCAGCTGGTTTGGGATGTCGGTCACCAGGCTTATGGACATAAAATCCTGACGGGACGCCGCGAAAATTTTTCCAGCAACAGAAAATATAAGGGACTGAGCGGGTTTCCCAACCGCAGTGAAAGCATTTACGATACATTCGGTGTTGGCCACTCTTCCACTTCCATCAGTGCAGCCCTGGGCATGTCCATGGCTGCGAAATACAAAGGTGAATCCGAACGGAAAACAGTTGCTATTATAGGAGACGGGGCCATGACTGCGGGACTTGCTTTTGAAGGCATGAACCACGCCGGAGTAGCAGATTCCGATCTGCTGATCATACTCAACGACAATTGCATGAGTATCGACCCTAATGTCGGTGCTCTGAAAGAATACCTTACAGATATTACCACTTCGCAAACCTATAATAAATTCAAGGACGATATTTGGAAAGCATTGGGAAAACTGCCCGTGGGGGGACATTTCAGCCGGGAGATCGCCAGCAAGATCGAACACAGCATTAAGAGTTTTGTGAACAAAAGCAGTAATTTATTCGAAGCCCTGAAACTGAGATATTTTGGACCCATCGACGGGCACAACCTGAATAAACTGATAGATACCCTGCAGGATTTGAAAAACATTCCAGGTCCAAAACTCCTTCACATCATAACCGTCAAGGGGAAGGGTTATTCACTGGCTGAAAATGATCAGACCAAATGGCACGCGCCCGGCTTATTTGATAAAATCACGGGAGAAATCTACAAGAAACAGTTTGATACCATTCAGCCACCCAAATACCAGGACGTATTCGGAAAAACCATTATTGAACTGGCAGAAAAGAACCCGGCCATCTTCGCTGTTACGCCGGCAATGCCCAGCGGAAGTTCACTGAAATTTATGATGGAGAAAATGCCGGACCGCGCTTTTGACGTTGGCATTTGCGAACAACATGCGGTTACGTTAAGTGCGGGAATGGCCACACAGGGCATGCGGGTATTTTGTAATATCTATTCCACATTTATGCAAAGAGCCTACGATCAGGTGATCCATGATGTGGCCATCCAGGATCTGCCGGTTGTATTCTGCCTGGACCGCGCCGGGCTGGTAGGGGAAGACGGACCTACTCATCACGGTGCCTATGATATTGCTTATATGCGCTGCATCCCCAACCTGATCGTGAGTGCACCAATGAATGAAAGTGAATTGCGCAACCTGATGTACACCGCACAACTGGAGAAAAATACGCATCCCTTTGTAATCAGGTATCCCCGGGGCGAAGGCGTTCTGCCAGAATGGAAAACCCCTTTTCAGGAGATAGAAATTGGTAAAGGAAGAAAATTAAAAGATGGTAAACAACTGGCCATCCTCAGTTTCGGTCATCCTGGAAATTTCGCAACCGCTGCCATTCGTCAATTGCGGACCATGGACGTGGACGCCGCTCACTTTGATCTGCGCTTTGTGAAACCGATCGACGAAGACCTGTTGCATGAGGTGTTTAAGAAATTTGACAAATTGATTACTGTGGAAGACGGAACAGTTGTCGGCGGCTTTGGGTCAGCCATTCTTGAATTCATGGCAGCTCATCGCTATACAGCACATGTGGTCATGCTGGGCATACCGGATAAAATCATAGAGCACGGATCTCCCAAACAACTTCAGCACGAAGCCGGTTACGATGCCGACGCCATTGTCCAGGCTGCTAAATCGATTCTGATCGGAACGGAAGGCGCAAAACTCAAAGCGTAAAGCTCAAGGCTTAACGCTAAAGGCTTTTCACATTTTCAATTGATACGCTTTTTTATAATACCATTTCCGCAGAAAGAGGGTTTTTTCAAAGTGGTATACGTTAGGCTTTACGCCTTATGACTTATGCCTTACGCCTTATGCCTTGCGCCTTATGCCTTGCGCCTTATGCCTTCAGCCTAAATAGGTATCTCTATCGCCAATACCTGGGCATCGCTGCCGGCTTCAATAACTACATTTTCTGTTTCTGAAATACCCAGTGCGTCCCTTCTTAAAAGAGGCTGATTGCCAACTTTTATTTCCCCTTCGATCACAAAAAGATATAGTCCGGTATTTTTCCATTTCATCTGATAAGAAATGGATTTGCCCGCTTCCAGATCCACGAGAGAAAATCTTGCATCCTGGTTGATGTTCAATCCCAGATCAGCAGTATCCGGACTTACCACGACCTGCCATTTGTTCCTGCGTTCTTTCAAATCAAATGATTTCTGCCCGTAGACCGGTTTAATATCTTTGCGTTTAGGGAAAACCCATATCTGCAATAATTTGGCAAATGCCGATGAAGAAGCGTTGTACTCAGAATGCCGTATTCCTGTGCCGGCACTCATAATCTGGACATCTCCCTTGCGAATGATTCCTTCATTTCCTGTG
>DATCAO010000449.1:0-7978 GCA_036512575.1 Puia sp. | reverse complement strand
GCCGTCCCCGCCGTCGGGTCCTGCAAGGGCATTATATTTTGTCCGCATAAAATGTTTGCTTCCGGCGCCCCCATGGCCGCTTTTGCAAAAAACGCGGATCTGATCTACGAAATTGCTTTTTTCCACTTTTTGTAATTCGGGATGCAAAGATACTTGAATAAACAGCTATCCGGGCATTAACAGACGGGTAATAAGTCCCGTCCATCCCGTCTGATGTGAAGCGCCCAGGCCTTTGCCGGTGTCCCCATGAAAATATTCGAAAAACAGAACGTATTCTCTGAAATAGGGATCTTTTTCAAATAGAGGCTGGTCGGTATAGATGGCACGATTTCCATCGGCATTTCTGGCGAATAGTGAAATAACACGCTCCGTGAGTTTCTCTGCAATTTGCCTGAGGGAATAAAGATTTCCGGAACGGGAAGGGTATTCGATTTGGAAATCATCACCATAATAATCATGAAATCTTTTCAGAGACTCGATTAACAGGAAATTCATGGGCATCCATATCGGCCCGCGCCAATTCGAATTTCCACCGAAAAGCGTTGTATCCGATTCCCCGGGAGTATAATGAATCGAAAACCAATTATCATCAATTTCCAGTACGTATGGATGATCTTCGTGGTATTTGGACAAGGCCCGGAGACCGTGGTCGCTGAGGAATTCGCTTTCGTCCAGCATCCGGTAAAGGATTCTTTTCATCCGGTGTCCGCGCAAAAGGGAAAGGAGGTGTTTTTCATTTGTTCCTTTTTCGCCCCATTTAGAAACCAGATTCGCCAGCTCGGGCCTGTGATTCAGAAACCAGTATAACCTGTCCGTGAATTCTTTTTGACTGCTCAGCAATTCATCGTCGAGAACCTCCACAGCCAGTAATGGGATCAGACCGACCATGGAACGGATTTTCAGTTTTTGATCGTGGCCGTCAGATTTCTGAATCGCGTCGTAGTAAAATTCATCTTCATCGTCCCAAAGGCCGGTGCCTTCTTCTCCTTCCGCGAACATAGCGTGGGCTATATAAAGAAAATGTTCGAAGAACTTGGTTGCCATATCCTGGTATACAGGATTAAAACTGGCCAGTTCAAGTGCAATGCGCATCATATTGAGTGAATACATGCACATCCAGCTGGTTGAATCGGATTGCTCAAGTATCGAACCGTCGGGGAGCGGCGTATTGCGATCGAACAGGCCGATATTATCCATTCCTAAAAATCCGCCTTCAAAAATATTATTTCCCTGTTCATCTTTCCGGTTTACCCACCAGGTAAAATTCAGGAGCAGCTTCATGTAAACCGTTTCCAGGAATTTAATGTCACCGACACCGGTCGCCGCTTTATCCAGCTTGTACACTTTCCAGGTTGCCCACGCATGAACGGGCGGATTCACATCCGAAAAAGCCCATTCATAGGCTGGCAGCTGACCGTTAGGATGCATATACCATTCATGGGTGAGCAGTGTAAGTTGTTTTTTAGAAAAATCCGGATCAATATCAGCAAAACATATACAATGGAAAGCCAGGTCCCAGGCAGCGAACCAGGGATACTCCCAACTGTCGGGCATTGAAATGATTTCAGCGCTGTTGAGATGGCGCCAGTTGTGATTTCTGCCTTTTTTTCTTTGAGCGGGTGGCGGAGGACCTGAAGGATCGCCATTCAGCCATTTTTCGACATTGTAATCATAAAACTGTTTGCACCAGATCATCCCGGCATAAGCCTGCCGCTGAATTTTTTTATATTCTTCAATAGGGATCTTCTCCTGAATTTCTGCATAAAATGCATCTGCTTCCTGAACACGCAAATCAAATATACGGTCAAAATCTTCGAAGGGTTTTTCAACATTGTCCGGACAAAACCTGATCCTGATTATTTCGGATTTTCCGGCAGGTATCATCTTATTGAAATGAAACGCAGCTTTGGTGCCGCTTTCACCCGGGTTAACCGTGGCGGCTCCATTTACGATATAGTCATTGATTCCGTCTTTATAAAACCGGTCCTTGCTGCAGGGAATGGAATAAAGTTTTTCGCTGTTACTTTCATTGTCGCAAAAAAGTACCTCGTCCGGATGGTCTCCGTAAAAGATGTGCTTACCCAGCAGCTGATGCTGAACGAATATGCTGCTGTCAGTCATTCTTTCCAGCGAGGGTTTATCGGATGAATAACCCCAGTCCCAGGTATTCCGGAACCAGATATTCGGCAGGATGTGCAGGGGTGCATCTTCGGCGCCCCGGTTATATACAGTTATCTTCAGTAGAATATCCTCCGGGGAAGCTTTCGCATATTCGATAAAAACATCAAAATATTTTTGTTCGCTGAATATACCGGTATCCTGTATTTCATATTCAGGATCGTTTCTTCCGCGTCGCCCGTTTTCCTGCAATAGCTGTTTGTAAGGATATTCCTGCTGCGGATATTTATATAGCATTTTCAGATAGGAATGCGTTGGGGTGGCATCCAGAAAATAATATAGTTCTTTTACGTCTTCCCCGTGATTTCCTTCATTCCCGCCTAACCCGTAATATCTTTCTTTGAGAATGGGATCATGCGTATTCCATAAACTAACGGACATACACAGATGTAATCGCAGATCAGCCATCCCTCCAATGCCGTCTTCACCCCAGCGCCAGGCTTTGCTGCGAGCCGTTTCATGTGTGCTGAATTCCCAGGCAGAACCCTCTTCGCTGTAATCTTCACGAACGGTGCCCCATTGTCTTTCACTGAGATAGGGACCCCATTTTTTCCAAATGGGATCCTGTAATCTTTTTTTTTCTTCATTCATGGAAGAACAATATTATTCGGAGACGGATCCGGTATAGATTTTATCCAGGTATGTTTTGTATTTCTCCAGGATAAATTTTCGTTTAATGCTCATTTTGGGCGTTAGTTCGCCCGTTTCGATGCTCCAGTCTGCGGGCAACAATTCAAATTTTTTAATTTGTTCTACATGGTTAAATTGCTCGTTAAAGCCGTCTATCAGTTCCCGATAGAACTTTTTCACTTCCGGTAACCGGGTCATGGCCTGATTTGAACTGCTGTCATATCCGCGGTGTTTGCACCATTCTGTAAGTTGCGCAAAAGAAGGTACGATCAGCGCACCGACGAATTTCATTTCTGAGCCCACAACAATAACCTGTTCTATAAAACGTGATTCTTTGAGTTTGTTCTCGATGGCTGCTGGTGCCACATATTTACCACCACTGGTTTTGAAAAGTTCTTTTTTTCGATCGGTGATACGCAGAAATTTTCCATCTTCCAGCACACCAATATCCCCCGTATGCAGCCATCCGTTGATAATGGTTTCGGCCGTAAGGTCAGGACGTTTGAAATATCCTTTCATCACACTGGGTCCTTTCACACAAATTTCTCCATCTGCCTCCAGTTTTAGTTCAGTGCCTTCTATTACGGGACCTACTGTTCCGAAGCGGCACCCGTTTGGTCCACGGCGGTTAACACAAATGACCGGCGAATTCTCCGTGGGGCCGTATCCTTCATACACCGGTATTCCGGCGCTGCTAAAAATCCGAATCAGCCTGACCTGACAGGCGGCCCCCCCGGTGATGACGTACTTGATATTATTCCCCAGCGCTTCTCTCCATTTATTAAAAATGAGTTTATTGGCCAGGGCCAGTTGGAGATTGTACCAGATTCCGCCACTTCGGACATTATCATATTTTTTCCCCAGTTCAACGGCCCAAAAGAACAGATGCCTTTTGATTCCTTTGAGTTCTGCGCCTTTGGTCATGATGCGTTCAAATACTTTTTCAAGAAGGCGCGGTACGGTAGTGAACAGGTCTGGTTTTACTTCCAGTAAATTGGCGCCAATGGTATCAATGCTTTCCGCATAATAGATGCTGTTACCGCTATACATATAAATATAACTCACCATCTTTTCAAAAATGTGGTTAAGCGGTAAGAAGCTCAGCGCCCTGAAGTCGGGTCGGTCTTCGAATGGAAAACTCGCCCTTGACAACATCACGTTACTAAGAATATTCCGGTGGGTAAGCATAACACCCTTTGGTGTGCCCGTAGTACCGGAAGTATAGATAATGGTGGCCAGGTGATCTGCCTGGAGGGTATTGCTGATGGCCTCCAATTTCTGTTTCTTTTCTTCCGTTACCGGTTGCAACAGAGAAGACCAGTGACTGGCTCCATCTATATGATCATATGTATAAATATTTTGTATAGTTGGAATATTCGGACGCACGCGTTGGATCTTTTCAAACAGTTCAGCGCTGCCTACGAAAACATATTTCACAGCAGAGTCTCGAAAAATAAATTCAATCTCCGAATTACTCGTGGTCGGATAAATGGGAACCAGAACCGCGCCCAGTTTCTGAACTGCCATGTCAGTAATCAGCCATTCCGCACGGTTATAGGAAATCAGGGCAATTTTGTCCTGCTGTTCCACACTCAGGTCGTTTCCCGAAACGCCAATGGCAGACAATCCCATAGCCAGCGCATCTACATACTCTGCCACCTCTTTTGTGCTGTATTTCCTCCAGGCGCCTTTTTCTTTTGCAGCAAGCATATCCGGTTTCGGAAATTTTTCCAACTGATAAGCGATGCAATCAAACAACCGTTCAGGCTTGTTCATGGTTTTTATTTGGTAGTCAGGCTTCGGTAATTCTGAGCCGCAGGCACTTTGAATACACGTCCCTTTTGAAAACTGATGAAACGATTATATTCTTCCGCATGCTGGGTAGTCCAGTTTTGAAAAGCGGTCAGTCCCAGGGATGCTCCGAAAGCCCATTGGTCATACGCATCAAACATACCATCTTTCAGGAGCTGCCGCTGATATTCAAAAAGCCTGAAGGGATATTTATCTGCGTACTTTTCAAACCATTCCAACACAAATTTACTTCTGAGTATATTTAGGGATTCGGGTGTAACGCCCAGAGACATGGTGGCCGACTGATCGTTCATTACTGAAAGGTAAGCGGTCACGAAGGGATTTTTTGCGGATGCGGACTTCGGCGTTTTCAGGTCGGTAAAAAACTTTTTATAACCATCCACCAGGAGGGATTTGATTTCCGGCGTTCGCCGGCTATAACTTTCGAGGTTGATAAATATTTCGCCATAGATCAGGCTCCAGACCTTGTCATAGGTAAAATAATAAAATTTGCTGGCGTTGTAATAGTTGGAAGAATAGTTTGGATCCACTTCGATTCCTTTCTCCCAGAACCGGATGGATTCGGCATCCTTATTTGCCCAAAGCATTTCACCATATTCATTGTACAATTCGCCACTGCCGGGGAATTTTTTTATTCCCTGCTTATACATCTTGTCTGCTTCTTTTTTTTCGTCGATGGCCTTCAGCGCCATGCCCAGGATCTGATAACACTGTTCGTCGGCATCCGTACGTGCGATGAGTTTTCGTCCTGATTCCACCGAAGCGCTGTAATTTTTTTGAAGGTAGTAGGTAAAGGTCAGGTCCTTTTGCATTTCCAGGTTGTCCGGGTCATTTTTCAGCGCATTGCTCAGTACGACAACAGCATTGGCATAATCGCCATTACGCATAAATTGTTTTGCCACACGATCCAGGGAATCCCTTTCCTGGGCAAAACAGGTTAAGCTGATCAGAAAGTAGCCGATGACAAACAATCCATTTTTCATGCGCTGAATATAGACCGGTTTTTTGAAACGGTCAATAACCCGAATAATTGTAAAAATACCGTTTATCTGATCAGGTGGGTTAAAAGACCGTCTCGAAGTTTGGGTTCAAACCAGGTGCTTTTCGGAGGCATGATTTCCCCATGGTCGGCAATAAGAAAAAGCTGGTCCATACTAACAGGATATAGGCTGAATGCTGCTTTCATTTGGCCACTGTCCACTTTTTTTACGAGTTCAGCCAGGCCGCGTATTCCACCCACAAAATCTACCCGGTTGTCTGTTCTCGGATCCTGTATTCCGAGGATGGGCGACAGGATATTATCCTGGAGGATGCTTACGTCCAGAATACCGATCGGATCATCCCGTAAGCTGTTTTCTTTGGCGTCCAGCCGGTACCAGTTGCCCGCCAGGTACATTCCAAATCTGTGCGGTTGATCCGGAGTGTAAGCAGCCGCCAATGGCGTTATCCTGAAATCCTCCTTAATTTTTTCCAGGAATTCGCCTGCATCCATGCCATTCAGGTCCTTCACGACCCGGTTATAATCCATGATGCGCAATTCGTCTGAAGGGAACAGGGTGGTTAAAAAATATTCTGCATCCCGGGTGGCTTCCTGGCCAAGCGCATTTTTTACTTTGGCGGCCGACGCGGCCCGGTGATGACCGTCTGCGATATAGGTGAATGGAATCTGATCCCGGAAAATACCGGTCACCTCCGTGATCGTTTTCGGATCATCGATTATCCAAACCCGGTGACTGATTCCGTCTGCAGCAATGAAATCATATTCGGCCTGATGTTCATTTTTCCAACTGTTGATTAAACGGCTCAGACCGGCATTGGATTTATAGGCCAGAAAAACATTGCCGGTTTGCGCTCCGGTGATCCGCATATGGTTTATGCGGTCCAATTCTTTTTCCGGACGCGTCAGTTCATGTTTTTTGATGATATTATTTTCATAGTCCGATACAGCGCTCACACAAACTAATCCCGTTTGTTTTCGGCCGGCCATGGTCAGTTCATAAATGTAATAAGCAGGTGCAGCGTCCTGGATCAGGATTTTATTGTCCCGGTAAATGAAGAGGTTGTCTGCGGCTTTATGATACACTTTTTCACTGTGAATATCTGTTCCTTCCGGAAGGTCGATTTCGGCCTTGGTAACATGTAAAAAAGAATACGGATTATTTTCCGCCAAAGCCCTGGCTTCGGCACTGTTCAATACATCGTAAGGAAGCGAGGCTACCTGGGAAGCCAGTTCTTTTGATGGCCTGAGCCCACGAAAAGCGGATATGATTGCCATGTGAAATTAAATTTGTTGGATGAGCCGGGTCAGCGCTGTAACGCTTTCCAGTGGAAGCGCATTATATAAGGAAACCCGGTAACCACCTACACTCCGGTGTCCTTTCACGCCCACCATATTTTCTTCCTTGCAGGCTTCAAGAAATTTTTTCTCGATTACAGGATCGGGTATCAGGAAAACCACATTCATCCGGCTTCTGTCTTCTTTCACGACTGTAGGTTCGAAGCCGTCTTTTGCATCCAGGGTTTTGTACAGCAAATCAGCTTTTTCTTTGTTAATCTTTTCAATCGCCGGCACTCCGCCGATACCCTTTAACCAGCGAAGGGTCAGCAGGCACACATATATCGCAAACACCGGCGGCGTGTTGAGCATGGAGCCGGCTTCTATGTGCTTTTGATAATCCATCATAGCCGGAAGTTTGCGATTCACTTTTCCGAGCAGGTCTTTTCGGATAACGACCATATTAACCCCGGCAGCACCGATATTTTTTTGTGCTCCTGCATAAATTAATGCAAAACGGTTGAAGTCCATTTCATGACTCAGGATATCGCTGCTCATGTCGGCAACCAGCGGAACTTCGGTTTCAGGAATCGAAAACATTTCGGTTCCTTCGATGGTATTGTTCGTTGTATAATGAAAATACGCTGCATCTTTGTTGATGCGAAATCCCCTGGGGATATAGGTGTAGTTTTTATCTTTGGATGAAGCCACCACTTCCACATTTCCGTAAATCCGTGCTTCCTTGATGGCTTTTGATCCCCACACACCACAATCCAGATAAGCGGCAGTCTGGTTTTCATTGAGGAGGTTTATGGGTACCTGGAAAAATTGCGTGGTTGCTCCGCCATGAAGAAATAACACTTCATGTTCAGCATCGAGATGCATCAATTCTCTCGCCGTCTGTACGGTTTCATCCATAACGGACTGAAACAGAGGCGTCCGGTGGCCTATTTCAAGTATCGAAAGTCCGGTGTCCCGGAAATTCAGTATGGCTTTAGCCGCTTCTTCAAAAACTTCCCTGGGCAAAATACTCGGCCCGGCGTTGAAATTATGGATCATCATTCGGTATTTGACTGCGAGCCG